>CAUZNH010000025.1:0-8795 GCA_963581345.1 Candidatus Thalassarchaeaceae archaeon
TACCACCAGCAGTAGCAGCCCATATCCAACTTCCAGAACTACTCATCTTGGCAACAAATATATCACCAGTATCATCTCCATTGGAATCAGCATTGCTGCTTAATTGGTGTGAACCAAAAGAGGCATTACCGTAGTAAACGCCAGTAATGAAAATTGAACCTGAACTATCCACCACGATGTCCTTCGAAAGTGAGAAACCGCCACCACCATAGTTACCACCTGTCTCTACAAATCCCCAATTACCAGATGAGTCTATTTTAGCGACAAAAGCAAGCTGCGAAGTTGTAGATGCCTTGATGGATCCGAATGCAGTATCTGCCAGCATCCATCCAGTAAGATACGTGTCCCCATTGGAATCGGTGTAAGATGTGGCTGTAGTTGGTACACCACCATTTGTCGTACTACTGTCGCTAATACCCGCCTTAACCCAGTCACCAGCCGCCTTACCCACAGCAAAATTATCGCTTTCTAATTCTAATTCGGCACTATCTGTGCTGATTAGTGAAACATTCATTCCTGAAAAACCGCCCGCTAAAAGAGAAGTTACCACCAAGAGAATTACCCAAATTGAGTATGGTCTATCGCTACCTGTGTCCAAGTTCATATCATAGTGACGATAAGCGTCCCCTATTGAAGGCTCTCGTTTCGGGTCCTAAGGGACCCGTTCCAACTAATGAGTGAAATACCACACCAAACTACAAGTCTGAAATATTGTTTCACTGCTCAAATACAGCCCAGTCATCCATGCTAAGAGAACGATACCACCAAACTCCAGCCTCATCCTGCCACCACTCAATACCATCATCGTCAACAGTAATTCCTGATTGGCCATCAGAACCTTCTGGACTAGCGGTCCCAGTGGTATCTGTAGCCGTTAATCTCTCTTGTGCCAAAGACTCGAATACCTCTGATGCCTGTGGTCTTAAGTCGTCCACCTCTGAATCATCATCATCTCTATTCAGAAGGAAAAATGCTGCTCCCCCTCCTACAATAATCATCAATAAACCAGCAGCAATTGCAATGGCCATCAAATTCAAACTTGACCCGCCATCATCAGACGTGTAGGCAAGTTGTGCCGTGGAACAACCACCTTCACCTGCTTCTACACCTGCTTTTGTGTCTGGGCACTGGTCAACAGAATCAGGAGTTCCGTCGCCATCAGAATCAATTTGAGATGGACTACATCCCTCCGAATCTATTTCTCCGACTTCTCCAGGTGGGGTGTCTGAACAATTAGCTCCTTCATAGCCATTCAGAATCCCATCATCATCAAAGTCCTCCTCTTCTTCAGCACAACCATTTATGGAAACATTTTCAATCCATTGAGATGGCGTATCGCGGCAACTATCTGGATTACCTCCTGATAGATTATCTCCGTACCCATCACCATCCCTATCTTCTGTTTGTGTAGTATCATTTGGGAAAGCATCAACATCATCATTCACACCATCTTGGTCAATATCATCAGTACAACCATTTTCATCGCGGTCAAGCCCTTCTGGTGGAGCAACATCTGGGCACTCGTCATCACTATTTGCGACTCCATCATTGTCGTCATCAGCCTGTGAAGGACTGCATCCCACTCCATCAACCAAATGCGACTCTGATAGCGGTGTATTTGGGCACTGGTCAATTATATTACCAACTGAATCAAATTCCCAAAATCCATCTCCATCATCGTCTGGATCTTCATCTGAATCTCGGCAACCATCACGGTCAGCATCAAGTTGAGGGGTTGAAACCCAACCGGTTTCACCTCGTGCACAGCCATCATCATCATCCAAAATAAGGTCGTTGTCGTCATCTAAATCCTCGGTTGTATCTCGGCACCCATCACCATCTTTGTCAGTAACACTGCCAGATATCCATCCAACTGAACCTCGCGGACAGGAATCAACATCATCGTCCAAACCATCACCATCGTCGTCATCATCTTCATCAACATCACGGCAACCATCTTTGTCTAAGTCTTGAACACCGCTAGAGTCCCAATTCGTAGCCATTGGAGTGCAATCATCATCAAAATCATTGATTCCATCGCCATCATCGTCAGCATCTTCTTGCGCATCATTACAGCCATCTCCATCGTGGTCGGTGGTAGTATTACTAGTCCAACCAAGTAAGCCATTTGGACAGGTTTCATTGGTATCTGCTACGCCATCGTTGTCACTATCAACATCCTCTTCGGTTGAATCCTTACAACCATCCCCATCATAATCAGTTTGAGATGTTGATGTCCAGTTCCGCATTGAAGGAGCGAAGGCACAATCGTCGTCATTATCGAGCACACCATCACCATCATCGTCATCATCTTCCATAATATCATGACAGCCATCTTGGTCGTAATCGTTAGCATCATTGGCTGTCCAATTTTTGTAAGAACTAGGGTTTGAACAAAGGTCTTCTGAATCACTTACCCCATCTCCATCATCATCATCGTCTTCATCTGAATCACGACATCCGTCACCATCAGTATCAATTGACCAATCAAATGAATCCCAATTTATTGCCGGACCGATGCAATTGTCATTACTATCCTCTCTTCCATCACCATCCATGTCAGAATCGCAAACATCACCTAACAAATCACTATCAAAATCCTCCTGAAGTGGATTGAAATTCAATGGACAGTTGTCATTCACATCTGAAACATCATCCATATCGCTATCTGTGTTGAGTGACCATACGAATCCACTTCCATGATAAAACGCACCAGATGTATAGTTTGCAGGCCCAATTTGAGCAGAGCACCCAGCACCATCATGATTCATACAGAATCTGCCAGACATTATGAGATTCCCTACAGAGGTGAATAGGGCTGCATCCCCTGAATCAAATAATGGGCCCCCACCTGATTCTGCCCACATCCAATGGCCAGTAGGTGACACGCCTGCGAAAAATGCAGCAAATGGCGCAGCAGTTAGGGTAATCGGGCCAAAACCAGCGTTAGCTATTGCAGAATGTTCCATATCAAACCAACCGACTGCAACAACACCTCCCAAGGGATTGAGTGCTATATCTTGGAGATGTTGAGTGTGACCTGTACTATTCAATCCCCACAACCATGTTCCGGTCTTATTTAGACGAGCGACAAAAGCACTTTGCACGGTAGCATTAACCCACCAATTTTGCCCATCTAATTCAATTAAACCTACTATGTCACCACCCAAATAAATGCTATCAGCGTTTACTTCTATGTCATAGGGAATAATACCACCCCAAACGGCCTTGGCTTCGTTAGCCCACAGCCAATTTCCTTGGCTATCAATCTCAGCAACGAATAGGCTCAACGCACCAACATTAAGTAAAGTCGTGGTACCAAATGTCACATCTCCCTGATAATATCCGGTAACGAATATTCTGCCAGCGGAATCCATTGCAATTGCCGTAATATTATCTCCAAGATTACCGCCAATAATCGTATCCCATACATAGTCACCATTGGTCTTGTTTATTTTCACAATATAACCATCTTGGCCATTCTGAATGTTTCGGCTAGTGTTACCAAAATAGGTGTGGTCTTCGAACGAGCCGACAACATATCCATCGCCATTAGAGTCTAGTGCAATCCCATGCATTGAATCAATATCTGAAGTACCTCCCTGAGGCGTACCCCAATCCCAACCCCCTGAAGAGCTCATCTTAGCGACAAAACCATCAATACCGCCACCATTGGATACTTCCCAATCTTGACCCCACTCAATATCTACCCAGAACGAACCAACTACCCAAATATCTCCTGTTGAAGAGACGGCAATATCACCTAGCATTGCACCACCTGAAGACCCCGTCCCTACCGTAGTCATCGATACCCAGTTCCAGGAACCCCACTTTGACAGGGAAGCAACAAATACTCGTGGTCCTGATTGTGTAGCGGGTTGAATTGAGCCAAATGCGACATCACCTCTAAGAGTCCCTCCAACAATGATATGGGTGTTAGTATGGTCCATGACCATCGCCCCAATATGAACTGAATTGATATTACCTGGGCCGTTGCTTGAGCCGGCATCTGGACCTACATCCCTCACCCAATTGGTGGTACTGGCGCGGCCACCAGCATTTTGAATCGCAATCTGTTGTGCTTGATTTAGCACCACCTCTTCGCTATCAACACCGGAATCTGCGATGGTTGGTTGTGGTGCTATTGCCGCAGGTAAAGGCATTGTTGACAGTAGCAACAAAGTAGTCAGAAATAAAATCAATGGGATGCCTGACGCGCCTTCTTTCATGGCCGCCCCTAAGGGCGGCCTTTATTCAACATCACCCATTGCTGTCATCGTCATCTGTTCTAGAGAAAATGGAAATATGAAATCAATTTGAGGTGAGTATGTATTTATTTCAATCAAATAAAAGGTGGCCGGACAACTACTGCAGGAATCTGCTTCCGAGGGTTTGGCGCAATCAATACCTCATCACCAGGCTCAACCCCAGTGATATAACCCAAACCAATACCAACTTTACCAAGGCTTGGTGAAGGCCCACCAGAGGTGATAATCCCAATTTCATTACCCTTTGAATCCAGCACTAATGAGCCAGTACGTGGAAATGGGCCACGACCAAGATATTTGATGCCCCACCAGCGTTGGTCTCTTGATTCAATGCTGGTTTCAACTCTAAATTTCCCGATGAAATCATGATCTAAATCAAGGCCAAAAGGAACATTTGTTTCAAATGAATCACGTGCTAAGAAAGAGGATTCTACCGCTGAGTCTTCATCATCCCCCAATCCGGGCCAATGGAAATCCTGACCAGACAATAGAAATCCTTTCTCCATGCGAAGAGTATCTCTGGCACCTAATCCGACCGGAGATATTCCAAATTGTTCCCCACCACTCAAAAGTGCCTCCCAAAGGGTTTCAGCTTGATTGTTGTTGACAAAAATCTCAAAGCCTCGTTCACCAGTATATCCAGTGGCTTGAATCCAACCGGTAATTCCGAATTCATTTTCAGATATTGCCTTACCACTGAAATGTTTAATCGCATTTTCAACACCTAATACTGCTTCAATGATTTCAGGAGATTTTGGCCCTTGGAGAGCGAGAATAGATGTCTCATCAGAAAGGTCCTCAAGAGTAACTGAACCATCTTCGGGAAGATGTGAATTAAACCAATCTTTCATCACCGGAATCATGCTAGCATTCGGCACACCTAGGATTACAATATCTGATGGATGTTGCCAATCAATACAACCGGTTTCAATTATTGTTTGGCGGTCAGTTACTGCAAAAATCATGTCATCAATGATAACTCCATCAGCATCAAGAAAATGAGTGTACGCACAGCGTCCAGGTTGCAGGTGCTCTACACTTTGGGTTGCAATTGATTGTAACCACTCTCTGACACCATCTCCTGAAAATCTAAAGAATCCCATGTGTGATACATCAAATAAACCGGCATTTTCACGGGTATTAAGGTGCTCTTCCATCATTGATGAATACCAAATTGGTAACTCAAAACCATGGAAATCAACGATATTCCCACCCCACCTTTTGTGCGCTTCGTAGAGGGCTGTTCGTACTAATTCCTCTGACATCATGCCTGCGCAATCGTTGCCGGTTTTCAATAGTAGTGCAAAGGACATTATCAACGATTGATTTGAACTCTCCAACTCAGTGGATGATTAGTTTTGAAAAAATACCCCTTCACAACCATCAAAGAGTGCCCATGACGGGGAGCGACACATGACTGACCACCCGGTGAACGAGCCTGTTCTCGGATACGCCCCCGGAAGCGCTGAGCGAACAACCCTACAGACTGAACTTGATCGCCAAATGAATGAAGTTGTGGAAATACCGTGTATCATAAATGGGGAGAAGGTGTTTACAGGAAATACAACCACACAAGTAATCCCTCACAACCATGGGCATGTGTTGGCAAATGTACACCTCGCTGGTAAAGCAGAGATTGCCGCTGCATGTGATGCTGCTGTTGCCGCTCAAAAATCTTGGATAGACCTAGGATTAGAAGCGCGTTGTCAAATTTTTGAGAAGTGTGCTGAACTTTTGGCTGGTGACTGGCGAATGAAAGTCAACGCATCTACCATGTTAAATCAGAGCAAGACTTGCTATCAAGCAGAAATTGATTCAGCCTGTGAATTGATTGACTTCTGGAATTTTAATGCCCATTATGCGCGTGGTTTTCACGACCTCTATCAGCCATTAGTATCTCCACAAGGAGTGAAAAACAGTACTGAAATCCGTCCATTGGAAGGATTTGTGTTGGCCATCACACCATTCAATTTCTCAAGTATAGCCGCCAACCTACCAAGCGCACCAGCAGTTGTGGGAAATACCGCTGTTTGGAAGCCTTCTCGTAACTCGGTCCACTCAAACTATGTCTTGATGGAATTGATGATGGAGGCAGGATTGCCTGCAGGTGTCATCAACTTCGTACCATCATCAGGCCCAGATATTTCAGAAGTTTGCTTACCAAATCCAAACTTTGCAGGCGTTCACTTCACCGGCTCAACTGCAACCTTCCAATGGTTATGGCAGAAAATCGGTGAACACCTACCTAACCTCAAATCATACCCGCGGATTGTTGGTGAAACTGGTGGTAAAGATTTCGTTGTCGCACATCCAGAATGTGATGAGCAAGGATTGCTGGTAGCACTATTACGCGGTTCCTTTGAGTATCAAGGTCAGAAATGTTCTGCCGCTAGCCGAGCCTATATACCAAAGTCAGTTTGGGCAAGAATGGGACAAAGCCTAGTTGATGAAGTAGGTAAAATCACCATGGGTGATACCAGAGATTTCACTAATTTCATGACTGCAGTCATTGACCAGCGTTCATTCGACAACATCACTGGTTATATTGAGAGAGCTGAAGCAAACCCTGCCTGTGAAACAGTTGTGGGTGGAGGTAGTGATGACAGTGTAGGGTGGTTTATTGAACCGACAATTATCATTTCGAGTGACCCCCATTCAGAAACAATGGTAGAGGAAATTTTCGGCCCTGTGTTGACCGTTTATCTCTACGATGATGACCAGTTTGAAGAAACACTCACCTTATGTGATATATCTAGCCCATACGCCCTTACTGGTTCTATTTTTGCAACCAATGATGAGGATGTGCAAACCGCTTTCAATGCACTTCGCTTCACTGCAGGAAACTTCTACATCAATGACAAACCAACTGGAGCGGCTGTCGCACAACAACCATTCGGTGGCGCACGGGCAAGCGGAACTAACGACAAAGCGGGTAGTCCACTCAATTTACTTCGCTGGATCTCACCACGCAGTGTCAAACACACTTTTGAAACAGATCAGACGTGGGATTATCCATTCATGGGTGAGGATTGATGGCAACAACATTGCATTACATCCTCCTGATTGGCACGTTGGGATTTTTTGGTTATGTTGGTTATAATGCCGCTAATCGTGATATGGACTCTGATACCTACCTCTCCGCACGTGGGACACAGAATTGGATGCAAATTGGACTCAGTCTGTTCGCATCCGGTATGGGGATTTGGATTCTCTTCGGGCCCTCTGAAGTAGGTTACTACGGTGGTTTTTGGGATGTTGTAGGATACGCTCTATCAGCCTCAACTCCTTTCTTACTTCTCGCCTATGTTGGTCCAATGATTAGGGAACAACTTCCTGATGGAGTGACTCTAGCAGACTATGTACGAATGAGAATTGGCAGACCTATGCAAATCTATGTTGGATTAATCTCAGTCGCCTACATGTTCACCTTCTTATTCGCAGAGTTTACAGCAATCGGCAAAGCGATGAATACTCTTGTTGGAATGGATCCTCTCATCCCAATGCTTGCTGTTGCTGGAGTGACTGCAGCATACACCGCTTATGGCGGACTTCCCGCATCTTTACAGACCGACAGATGGCAAGCGTGGGTTATTATTTGGCTGATTATAGCATTACTGTTGATTTTATTTGGTGCTGATGTTGGCTCCCTCATTAGCGATGCAAAAGCATACAATACAGAAGATGCATGGAGCATTGGCAGTATGTCCTACATGGACTCCTTTGCCTCGGGATTAGCACTGGTAATAGCTATTACAGCCGCGGAGATGTTTTCACAAGGAAACTGGCAGCGAGCCTGGGCATCTGAAGACAATGAGGCACTCAAGAAAGGTTCACTGCTAGCAGCAGGGATGGTTCTGCCACTCGTGTTTGTTATGGGTGTGCTTGGAACTGTTGTTGCTGGGCAAGGTGCTGTTGATGATCCTTCAGCCGCTTTTTTCTACCTGATAGATGATGCCGGAGTCTTGTTGATTTCGGCCTTCATTGTACTCGGGGTAGCACTTGTCTGCTCTAGTGCTGACACGCTTCAGAATGCTGTTGTAGCCTCTATATCTCGAGACCTTTCTGACGGTAAAATGGAATTAAAACATGCAAGGATTGCAACAATTGCATTAATTCCTATAGCAATCTACCTTGCAACTACAATGGATGCACTGAGTGTGTTCGGGATATTCCTATTTGCTGATCTACTAGCGACTGCTACTGTTCTTCCGGTACTGCTAACTTTGTGGAATAAGATTGACTCTCGTGCATCACTTGCTGGTGCAATATGTGGGCTTCTATCTGTTGTTGTATACGGGGCTTACACAGCCGATATCTCAGCAGGGATTGGTTATTTGACCTCACCCACCAATGAATGGGGATTGGCTAACCTCAATGTATTCCTAAGTGCACTTATTGGCTCTGGACTTGTCACGATTGGACTTTCATTTATTCTGCCACCTGAATCAATAGGTGATACAGAAGAAAATTAATTCAGTAAATTCAATCTTCTTTGTTAATGTAGGCCTGGTCTTCACCTTCAACATC
>CAUZNH010000026.1:0-8787 GCA_963581345.1 Candidatus Thalassarchaeaceae archaeon
TGTGGGACCCAGAAATCTATGCGATCAAGTTCACCATAAAGTAGGTCAGACTTCGCTTTGTTTCGGGCTATTGAAGCCTGCAAACCACCATTTTCCTCAAGCCAGTTAAACACCCTGTCAAGGACAAAAATACCGAAAGTATTGGGTGTGTTGAACAAGGAGCCTTTGGAAGCGTGAACCGAATAGTCTAGCATTGTTGGTATCCCATCACCTACTTTGGAAAGTGCCCACGGAGAGAGAATCACTACCGTCACCCCACTTGGACCGAGGTTCTTTTGCGCTCCTGCATAGACCAAATCGTGTGCTGAAATATCGATAGGCACACCGGCAATATCTGAACTAGCATCTAAGACAAGAGGTTTCCCTCCACTATCTGGGAGATGATGAAACTGCGTCCCGTAGAGCGTATTGTTTGAGGTATAATGCACGAAAACTGAATCATCTCTGATTTGGTATTCACCATTTTTTGGAACTCTCTTGAATCCACTATCATCAGGACTCCAAGCCGCTTGAGCATCACCCACTCTCTTTGCTTCTACCAATGCTTTCTTTGACCATCCGCCAGTGAGGAGATAGTCTGCCTTCTCCCCTTCATCAAGAAGATTGAGAGCTGCCATGTAGAATTGTAGCGATGCCCCACCTTGCAGGAAAAGAACGGTGTAGTCATCTGGTACTCCAAGGACTCGGCGAAGACCTGACATCGCTGAATCAACAATATCTTGGAAAGTTTGGCTACGATGAGAGATTTCTAGCAGGCCGGAACCACTGCCATTCAGGTTAGGTAGTGCTGCGCGGCACTCCTCTACAACAGAGAGTGGCAATACTGCTGGGCCTGCTCCAAAGTTGTGGATGCGTCCCCACGACATCAGTCTAAGGCGAGACCTGATGGTCTTTCATTCCATCGGCGGAACGACCCTACCTTAGGGTTGGGTTCATGTTTGAGTGGTGCCGGCGACACTACATGGTAAGGGTCGGGCTGGTTATGCTGCAAGGCGCACGACATGCCCATATTGCCACTTTAGAATCAGCATCTGAGGAACTTGGGGTCGACCTCGAAACTATCGAATTGAGAACCCCTCTTGACCTTCAGTCCAACAATTTAGATGCCATCGTATTCCCTGGCGGTGAATCAACAACCATGCGCCTAACAGGAGATAATGATCAGAACAATTTGCTACCGGCTTTGTTTGAATGGCTGCGCACAAATGAAAAAACTCCGGTGCTAGCAACTTGTGCAGGTGCAATCCTACTAGCACAACCTAACGATAGCGGGACACCATTGGTTAATGCAACAGTAAACAGAAATGGCTACGGTAGTCAAGCAGATTCCTTCCAAGCAATGTTAGAAGTCCCGACGCTTGGAGAACCATATCTAGGAGTATTCATCCGTGCTCCACGATTCGATTCAATTGGTGAAGGGGCACAGGCAATTGCCACCCACAATCAAGAAGTGGTAGGTATTAGACAAGAAAACCGTTTAGCAGTGACCTTCCACCCAGAACTATCTGGTGACCTGAGATTCCACACTTGGCTACTAAAACTCGCAAAAGGTGAAGACACATGAAACTTGAAATTCACCAACCAAACATGCCCGAACCAGTTGAACCACCTACAAGAGATGAACCAGAAGGGTGCATACAATGCCAAATTGGCAGTAAAATGGTGCTGTTCATCACCGGCGAATGTCACTGGCAATGTGATTACTGCCCGCTTTCAGAAAACCGCCGCGAAATAGATCACATGTATGCAAACGAGCGCCGCTGCGAAGTTGCTGATTGGACCGCTGTAATAGAAGAAGCGAAGGCAATGGACGCCACAGGAACGGGGATTACGGGAGGTGACCCCATGATGGTTAGGGAGCGTGTTGAAGAAGCTTGTAAAGCCCTGAAAAATAAGATGGGGGATGACCATCACATCCATCTTTACACCAGTATTCCATTCCCCCCTAAACATGCAGAAAGTTTGGCAGATTCTGGCTTAGATGAAATTAGATTTCACCTTTTAGATTTGGAATTGGAGCGCTACATACCAACCATTACAGCGTGTTCAAAAACCAGCATGAATGTTGGAATAGAAATTCCATGCGAGCCAGATAAAGAAGAGAGACTTTACGAACTAATTGAGGAACTACGCGAAACATCAATAGAATTTATCAATCTAAATGAACTAGAAATTACAGTTGGTAATCATGACAATATGGAACTTCGTGGCTTTAATTTAACCAACGAATTGACAGCAGGAGCCGAGGGGTCTGACGAACTTGCAAGAGCAATTCGTAATCAAGTGAATATGGCTAACGTCGGAATAGACACTCGTGAGCCATACGGTTATTCGGTCAAATATTGTACCTCGTCTTACAAAGACTCAGGTCAACTCCGCCGCCGGTTCATGAGAAGAGGAGAGGCAAGTATCTCACCACATGAACAACTAACAGATGATGGAACTCTAGTGTTTGGCGCCATTTATTGCCAAGATGGTGACTCTGATGATTTCCTAGAAGAACTAGTTGAGACCTGTGATATACCTGAGCAATTTCTCTATCATGATGCAGACAATGGGAGAATTGAGGTCCCACTATTACTTGCTGAAGGTATTGCTGATGAGATTGCTGCACCCGCAGCAATGATTGAAGTTCATCCAACTTATGAACGATTGGAAGTCAGTCTAATCTGGCTCAATGAGCACCGACCATAATCGTCGGGTTGATGAAGGAGGCGCTAGTCGGCCGACTTAGATGAGTGATGACGAAGAGGCTGATGCAGAGCCAACGGATGCTGTCGCTGACGATGCTCCAACAATTGAAGTTGAAGAAGAGCCTCGGGAATTGACGATTGAAGAAAAACTCGCCGAAGCTGAAAGCAGAGCAGAAACTGCTGAAAAAGAAATTGCTTATCGTGACGCAGATATCGTAAATATCCGAAAACGCCACTCACAAGAGAGAGCTGGTCTTCTGCGCTATGGTGGCCAAGGACTTGCTAGGCGACTAATTTCACTTCTTGATGACTTTGATCGGGCAATTTCATCGATGCCAGAAACAACAGATGACTCCATCATGGAAGGCATCAACATGATTCGACAAAATCTAGAAACTGCACTTGTTGCTGATGGCGCAAAAATGATTGATGTAAATGGTCAGAAATTTGACCCTAAAATAATGGAAGCCATCACCACAATCCCAGCAAGTGAGGAACACGCCCCAAATACCGTTGTACAGGTGCTAGAGCCTGGTTGGATGCTACATGACCGAGTATTGAGACCGGCCAGAGTCATCGTTACGGCGGTGAAGTGATTGAGTGAAGAAGAAAAATGGTACGGTTCACCACGCCCCTTGCAAGTCATTGCATTGGGGATTACCACCCTTTACATCTGTACGATATTGCTAGTTTGGATTGCTGGACCCACGCTTGAGTTTGAGGAATATCCTACTCAATGCCCAGAGGATTCTCAAAACTGCTCACGGATTGCTCCTAATCCGTACCGCGCTACTGGCGAGCAAGGAATCGTGTTGAATGCAAGCAAAGCCGAAGTAATGTCCGAAATCATTACGTGGATAGATTCCCAACCTCGGACTGAAGTGGTTACTGAATCTGAAGATGCTGGGTATATTCATTCCGTATTCCGAACTTTTGCTATTCGTTTCCCTGATGATATGTTGTTTCACGTCGAATGTGAAAATGGGAGTGCAGTAATTTGGACCCATTCACAATCTCGGCTAGGAGTTTACGATTTCATGGTCAATGATGACAGAGTTCTCTCTTTTGCTGAACACATTGGCAACCAACAGTGGTCATCAGAATCTTGCGAATAGACTTAGCCAACGGCTTCATATGGTCTGCCAAGGAAAGCCAACCTCTTCAACCAAATCTCATCCCACAGTAGTTCTGCCACCTCTTTTGGAATTGTCTCAGCCATTACTGAGAGGGATGCTTCCCTTTCAGATACCGTTGAAAGCATCTTTAGGGTTGAGCGAATTCTCCAACCTTCCCATGATTCTCTTACTTGTAATGGTGATTCAACGACTTGCCAATCGGAGTTCCGATAAAGGTCAGCCGTTTTTTCATCGCTAGTAAACAAAACTCCTGCTATGCCATGATATTTCTCTGCGTGTACAACCCAATTAGGTGGGTCATCGATATCAGGTACTGCGATCACATCAACCTCAACATTAGGATGATTTGTTGCCAACCAACAACATATCATTTGTTTTCGCTCTTGCCAAGTCCAAGGGTTATCAAGAGATTCTGGTTGATTTGCTGAGCCAATAATAATACGAATTGGCAAACCAATTTCGTTAGAGTAATCAAGAGCGGCATCAACTAACTTTGCATGACCGCGGTGAAACGGCTGAAATCGACCTAACACAATCAACGCAGGTTCTGGTATATCCTCAGGAGGTTCGGGTTCGATTAACAGGGGTACTTCATCTACTGCAAATGGGTTTTCCCACTCATCTTCTGTCATCATTTACCCTCCACTACGCCTGAGATGAGAAGCTTTCTAATGTTGAACTCACCGAATCCGGTATTTAGGTAAGATGACCAATCTCTTCTTGTTAGTAGAATCGTTTCACCCTCTGTGAGGAATCCTGCCAAGCCGTGAAGTGACTCTGCGTGCCTTTGATGACTCTGCATTGTTGACAATATACGAGGGTCATTTTTCTCATTTAGAGTCTCTCCTAACTTTACTCTACGGCCCATCCAGTCAACCACTACTGCCTCGGAGTACTGCTGTTTGGACATAGTATTGATACTCGAAATCGCCGCGTCCCAAGTTCTCTGCTCATACAGTTGACCTACTTGATTCATAGACTCCCCAATATATGGTTCTAGGTACAAAAAACCCCTTCCTTCCATACATCTCCAAGTGCCTATACTTGCCCATTCCGCTAACAGCCAAATTCCTGATGCAATCTCCTCAATATCAGCGCCAGCCGCCATTCGTTGTGATGCGGTGAGCAATACTGAGTCAGCGCCCTGAATGATATCGTGTTCTTCAATCCAGTCAAGGATTTCTGCCTCAACATCAACATCAAAGCGGCGCTCGATAAAATCCGTCATCTCAGGCCGTAATTGTCTTCCCGATTTGTCCTGCATTTGCTGATGCAAATCAGTGGATGAAGTATTCAACAGACTTAGCCAAGCATCGCTATCAACGACCATCGCTAGCAAGTCTGCCATGACACTGCGTCACAGCCCTGCCCCATGAATATCTCCCCAACGAATTACGGCAAATAAGAGCAGTTGTAAACGCCGGATTGAAAAGTCACAGGCCTGACCGAAGGTCATAGTGCAAGGTCAAGCCGACTTGGTAAAATGGGGGTGAATCGTTTGGCAACCATCGTTGAACAGATTGCTGACATCCAAGCTGAGATTGATAAAACTCAGAAAAATAAGGCAACTGAGCACCATGTGGGGAAATTGAAGGCTAAAATTGCTGCCCTCAAAGCCAAACAGGAAAAAGTCGCAGCCCACACAAAATCGGGCGGTCCCGCCAAAGGATTCGAAGTCAAGAAGTCGGGAGATGCATCGGTTGCCCTTGTCGGCTTCCCAAGTGTTGGAAAATCAACCTTAATCGGGCAAGTTACAGACGCTGATTCCGACACTGCTGGTTACGCCTTCACTACGCTAACTTGTATTCCCGGCCTAATGGAACACCGCGGTGCAAAAATCCAGATTCTTGACTTACCCGGACTTATCAAAGGCGCCGCTGAAGGCAAAGGCCGCGGCAAAGAAATCCTTGGTGTTGTCAGAAGTTCTGACATGGTTCTGTATGTGGTTGACCCATTCCAAGACGCACATTTCAAAGTTCTACACCGAGAACTCGAAATTGCCGGAATGAGGTTGAATCAAGAAAAACCTCCCGTCTTCATCACTCGTAGAAACAGGGGCGGGGTAGAGGTAAGGACCACCGTTGAACAGACCTATCTCACGAAAGAAGAAATGCAGGACATCGTACGCTCATTTGGTTACACTAGTGCGCTGGTTACTCTACGAGTTGACGCCACTGCCGAAATGTTAGTTGACACCATGGCATCTAACCGAGTTTACTCAAAGGCGGTTGTAATCGTCAATAAAATTGACCTTGCTACCAAAAAAGATCTCGATAATATGTATGCCATGCTTCCGAAAGGTTGGCCTATTCTTCCGATTTCAGCAAAAACCGGCCAAGGAATTGAAGAGTTGAAAGATTTTATCTATGAAAATCTCGGCTTCATGTCAGTTTTCTTAAAGCCGCAAGGTCAAGAAGCTGATTTGATTGAACCAATGATTGTCAAAGACGATAGTACTGTGAGAGATGTTTGTGTTTCCTTGCATCGAGATTTTATCAGAAAATTCCGCTTTGCCAGGGTCAAAGGTCCAAGTGCAAAATTCGATTGGCAAAGAGTTGGCTTAGACCACCAACTCAAACATAACGACCTGCTGACTATCCTCATTCGCCGCTAATCACAGCGGCAAATTGACGATGAATGTTGAGCCAACACCAACCTTGGATGTCACAACTAGTGACCCACCATGCATGTCAACGAAGTGTTTGGAAAGAGCAAGCCCTAGACCAGTGCCGGGGCGTTGGCGCCCATCTGAACCTTTTACTTGGACAAATTCGCGGAAAATTAGTTCTTGGTCAGCATCAGAAATACCGGTCCCTGTATCACGTACCAATATATGCGATTCATCTTCAAATTTTGTGCATGAAATAACCACTTCACCACCCGTATCCGTGAACTTTATTGCATTTGAAACGAGATTAAGAATCACCTGACGGATTGCCCTTTTGTCGACCATCATTTCACCCAAATCTTCTAATTCAACGACCATTGAAATACCCTTTTTCCTTGCATTTGGAGAAACCATTTTCACAGCTTCTTTTATGATTGGAGTCAATTCTGTTGCTGATCTGTCAAGTTCCATTCTTCCAGCAACAATTTTTGACAAATCTAGTAAATCAGTAACCAGTGATAGTAGGTGGTCTGTTGATGAGCGAATTGATTGTAAACTCTCTTTCTCAAAAGTGCCATCTTCTGCTTCTTCAAGTAGTAAATCGGTATATCCTACAATACCTTGCAGAGGCGTTCGTAGTTCATGACTCATACCGCTGTAAAACCCGAGACGCTGTTCATTCATATCTTGTAACTCGTTTTGTAGATGGACGAGTTCGGTTACTTCATGAAAAACTACTACTGCTCCAACCAAATCACCTTCTCGTGATGTGAGAGGAGTTGCCGAGAGACGGAAATGGCGTGCCTCACTACCCTCACCCCTAGAAACGGGGAGTTCATGGATAGGTTGACCACCATGTAAAACACCTATAACTGGAAAGTTTTCTTCAGTAAATGGCTCATCATCACTATCCCTCCAATCAAATTGAGCAGCAAAAGCAGCCAATGTAAGTTCAGGAGAGTAAATTAATCCTAATTCTGTACGGGCTACATCGTTGAGAAGAACGATATTACCCATGACATCTGTGACAGCAACAGCAGCATTGATGCTACTGAGAATGTTTGACAATTGCTCGCCCCTTTGATGCAACGCATCGAGCAATTGCTCCTGTTCCGTTGGTGGTGGTTCAGTCATCTTCCCACTATAGGCGAATTGCTTTTGTCATATCACAACTCCCCCGTTAGGAGGTAACAAAGCAATCATACGATGTCACACTCACGAAGCGAGGCTTGAATATGGATGAGTCTATCACGGATTCTGAGGGAGAGGTTGATGGAGAGGCGGTATCCGAAAATTGGCAAACTCGCAATGCTCATTTCCATATCCCAATTTTTAGGTGTTCTGCTAAATGGAATACTTGGCTGGTTCCCTGCAGGTGTATTAGGTACTGGGAGTTCGGGTCAGAAATTTCATATCATTCAATACATCAGGCAGTCCTTGAATTTACCATTCAAAGAAGGTGGTTTCTGGTCAGATGCTGGTAATTTAACTGGTCAGGAATACGCTATGACCTCTCTGATGGTAGTAACATTGGTAATTGCGATTGTTGGCCTCAGACCACGCGAATCTATTGCAGGACCCTCAAAAATTAGTGCTGACATACAACGTGAGGAACTGGAATCAGGTCAAGTATCAGTATCAAGACCTGGCGGCTTGAGCGTTGTGAATCCCACTACCGCCGCTATCGTGTCAAATATTATCGGTGGTGACGGCACTCCAACTTCAGATATCATTGCCGATGCACTTGGTGAGATGAAAGCCGTGGCTGTCGAAATGGGAGTTGATGACGAATTAATAAAAGGAAAAATAATCCAAGAAGATAGTGAAGATATTACTATGGATAGCCGCTTTACAGTCACAGCCAATAATGATGACATGGAAGTTATTGATCTCTCTGAGCCAATAGTTGAGACTGATGATGCTGATTCAGAGGATGACGATGTCTCAGATAATGATGAGATTGGCTGGCTTGATGATTCACCTTGGGCTGAAAACGATGTCACAATTGATTCACAAAAGATAACTGAGCCAGAGATAAAAGAAAAACCATCCTTGCCAAGTCTACCAACTTCACCGACTAGACAACCTGCGACCGAACCTGAGGTTGTTGAGGTAAAGCCCCCTCCTGTCCAAAGTAAATATGTGAAACCAGTTGAAACTCCTGTTGTACCTCAAGTGAAAGAAGCACAGAGTGGAACTATGCCAAATCGGCCAAGCGGACTCCCTAACAAAGCAGTATTTGACATTGAGTTGAATTCTTGGACATTGTTCGGAAGACCAATCGAATTCACAGATACTCCTCCAATGCCTGTTATCAAGAAAGAAACAACATCTGCACCTACACCAGCAA
>CAUZNH010000027.1:0-8606 GCA_963581345.1 Candidatus Thalassarchaeaceae archaeon
GTCAATTGTCCATTGATGATATTGTAGCCTTTTACTTTTGGTAATCCATTCGGATTATCGCTCTCGAGGTGCTCAAGCCCTACTTCCAACACATGGGTCATGGCCTGTTCGGGGGCGGTCCCGTTCATGAATACTACGCGCGATTCGCTCTTCTTTCCAATCCAAGCATTAATTTAGAAAAAAAAATGCTTTTTCAGCCTTAGAACCATGCACTGCGCTACAATAGATAGCCAATGATTACGCTAAAAATGGTAATTACGAAAGTGCATGGTTTTTAGTGAGTCCGCGAATCCGGTGTCTGTAGTTGGAGTGGTGACAGTGGCAGGAGACGACAAAAAAAACCTGAATTTGAAAGTAGCGAAAGCAATTCCTAGCGATGTTGGCCACGGAAGGGCAAGGGTACCATTTGATAATGATTTGAATCTAAAGCCTGGTGATATCATTGAAATCAAAGGCGACGATACCACCGCTGCAATAGTTTGGCGATGCAGACCTGAAGATGCTAATCTTGGTGTTATTCGGGTTGATGGCATAATTCGAAAGAATGCCGGTTCACAACTCGGATCTAATGTTTCCATTCGTAAGGTTGAGGCAAAGCCATGCACAAGACTAACCCTTTCACCAGTAATGGCATCAAAACAAAAAGTCAGATTCGGGCCAGGGATTGAAGGCTTTGCCCGAAGAGGACTCAATAAAAGGCCAGTTGTTGCTGGTGATAGAATATTCATACCAGGCATGACGTTATTCGCCGAGGCTCTGCCATTCGCTATAATGACAACAACACCCAAAGGCATTGTTCAAGTTCTTCCTGAAACTGAGATTGTAATCAAGGATGAGGCCATTGACGAAGAAATATCTCAAAATAGTACATCAGTAACCTACGAAGATATTGGTGGCCTTGGTAATCAACTACAAAAAGTCAGAGAGATGATTGAGTTGCCTCTCAAACATCCGATATTGTTCCGCACATTAGGGATTGACCCACCGAAAGGCGTTCTGTTACACGGCCCACCAGGAACTGGTAAGACGATGATTGCGAAGGCGGTTGCCAACGAAACTAACGCTCACTTCACCTCAATTAATGGGCCTGAAATTATCAGCAAATATTACGGTGAATCTGAGAAGCAGTTGCGAGAATTATTTGAAGAGGCTGCAGCACAAGCGCCTGCAATTATCTTCATTGATGAATTAGACAGCATCGCACCAAAGCGAGAAGATGTAACTGGTGAAGTTGAGCGCCGAGTTGTTGCTCAATTGTTGACTCTAATGGATGGTATGCAAGGTAGAGACAATGTTGTTGTAATTGGTGCAACAAATAGACAGGATGCGATTGACCAAGCATTAAGGCGACCTGGGAGATTTGACAGAGAAATTGAAATTGGTGTACCCGACAAAACTGGTCGCCAAGAAATCGTTGATATTCATGTCAGAAGTATGCCAATCGCTGATGACTTTGACATGGAGTGGGTGCTAAACAACACTCACGGATTTGTTGGTGCCGATATTTCAGCGCTTGCTCGTGAAGCAGCAATGAAGGCATTGCGCAGATACTTACCAGAAATTGACCTTGAGGAAGAAGAGGTACCCCCTGAAGTTCTAGAAAAGATGGAAGTGACGATGAGCGATTTCAAACTCGCTATGAAAGAGGTTGAACCAAGCGCCTTGAGAGAAATTTACATCGAATTACCCGAAGTTAGTTGGGATCAAGTCGGAGGACTAGAAGAAGTGAAAGATCGGCTTAGAGAAAGTATTGACTGGCCTCTTACCAAACCTGAACTTTTCAAACACTTCGGAATTGAAGCCCCTAGAGGAGTACTATTGTTTGGGGCTCCTGGAACAGGCAAGACATTGTTGGCTAGAGCAATTGCCTCAGAAGCCCAAGCCAACTTCATCAGTGTCAAAGGACCTGAGTTGTTCTCAAAGTGGGTTGGAGAATCTGAAAAGGCCATTCGGGAAATATTCAAAAAAGCGGCTCAAGCGGCTCCAAGTATTATTTTCCTTGATGAATTCGAGAGTATAGGCGGTCACCGCTCATCCAGTTCTGATGATGCAGGTGGACAGGTTTCAAATCGAATGGTTGACCAACTCCTAACCAGCATGGATGGAATAGAAGCACTTGATGGTGTTGTTATTGTTGCGGCTACCAACCGCCCAGAAATGATTGACCGAGCACTTCTAAGATCCGGACGATTTGAAAGAGTCTTGCATATACCACCACCAGATGAAAAGAGTTGTAGGGAAATTATCAAAATCCATACAGCAAATATGCCACTAGGGAAATTTGACCCTACAGATTTCGCAAAGAAATTGAATGGTTATACTGGTGCAGACATTGAAGCAGTATGCCGAGAAGCGGCGCTCATCGCAATGCGTGCGGGCAAGAAGACAGTTACCAAGAAACACTTCGGTTCAGCAGTAGGTAGAGTTAGAGCAACCGTGACCCCTGATATGCTTGAGTATTATGCTAAGTTAGAAGTCAGTCTCACTAGTGGGATGGAGAGTGTGAAGAGAGGATCGGACACACTTTCTGGAATTGAATCCGTTTGATGAACTACTAACTAACTCAACGGAATTACTAGCGCGAACCGTCAAACAGTTTAGCAAGGCGAGTCGTGATGAGAGGATTCAAGGTGTAAGGCCACCGACGGCAAAACGATGACTGCGACCTTCGGGCAGGAACTGATTGGCCTCGCTGTTGTTGATTCACGAGGAGATATCCTTGGAACAGTAGCCGACTTGATGGTTGACTTGAACAGTGGCGCCGTGGGAACTCTTGTAATTGAGTTGCAACCTTCTCTTGATGCGGACAAATTACCCTGGCCTTCGGAAGCTGGTTTGATGCTACTCCCAAGTGAAGAAATCGAAAGAGTTGGGCCTCAAATCGTATTAAAGCGATGACATCAAAGAGATTCACCTGCGCACAACCGTATTAAGGCAGCCTCAGTCGTCAATCTGTTAGACCTATGGTCTAGCGGGCGTAAGAGTGGCAATTTCAGCGAATCAATTGTTTGCTCATATGAATACTCGACAGTTTAGAAGGAGTCTTACTCTATTCGCTTTTTACTCAGTTCTAGTTCTTCTTCTAGTGACTCTACTGGGCAGTTTTATCAACCCTGCAAATTCACAACTATCTGCGTACGATGAGGATTGGGATGATATCTCAGCATTCAGATATGACCTTAACGAAATGGGAGTAGATACTCATAGCCTAGTTAGTAGCCCTTTGTTGCTCCATGAAATTAAGAACCCCGAAGAAACTGTATTCGTGATTGCTGGTGTAGAAAAAGACACCATCAGTTTACCTAGATTTACGGGCGATTCTAGTGTGGTCCAATTCAAAGAGAGTGATGGATACACGACAAGTGAAGTTGAGGCTATTGCCTCGTTTGTAGCCCGTGGTGGCACCATCATTGTAATGGATGACTTCGGCTACAGTTCAGGAGTGGCCTCTGCTTTCGGAGTAGAATACAGCGGCCACAAATTGTATGATGCGGGAGCATGGACTTTGGACTACAACTACATTTGGATTAATTCAACCGACGGTTACAAGTACACCTCTAATGTTTCTCAAGCCGGGGCACATCCATGCTTTGCTGACAGCGATGGAGATGGATATGTCGACTTGATAGACCCTGACCCTGGACACCCGGGAGTACCCGGAATGATGACCATCTCCTCGGAAGAGGCTGGCCTCTGTGCCCACCATCTGACCGGTGATGGTAGCGCCCCATGGGACTTTTACCCGGGCTACAATCTACTCCTCAACTCACCATCTGCATTTGACCCAGACCATGCCGATGATTCTGAGAAGAATCGCTATGGACTAGGATATTCTAGTACCGATTCCTATCTTGACATCAACGATGACGGTGACTTGACCGTAGGACCTGCTGGAAGCGGATTTGAGGGAGATATGCAAGGGCCATTCACAATTTATGTGAAATACTGCCTTTCACGCAATTGTGCAGATTCAACATCAGGCAAGGCACACTTTATTTCAGATGGTAGTTTGTTAATCAATACTATTTACGATTATGAAAACAAGTATGGTAGTCAAGTCACAGATATTGATGCGAACGATAATCGAAAATGGGTACTTGACGCTATAGCTGAAGCACTTCTAATCAATGAGAACGGCACTCTATCTGCTAGCCCAAACGCTCAGGTAATCTTTGATGAAAGCCGCCACCAACAAACATCTTTCATGGGCGATACTTACAATCTAATCTACTATGTCCTCGTCTATTTCACAAGCGATTGGATGGCTATGTTACTTCTCTTCCTCTCCCTTTTCATCGCCTTTGAAGCAGTCATCATTCGCAAGACTGACCCTGAACCTTGGAGACATGTTTTCAGCATCATTTACTACGGATTTGGAGACTCAAGACGATATGGTTACTATAGTCGCGCAAACAAAGTAAAGCAAGTTCTTCTTTCAAGAGTACGCAATCTGAACACATTAACGAGAGATGAGTTTGATGCACTACCTGCACGTGAACTTCAGAAGATGATTGACGACCCTGTATTAGTGAAGTTCGTCTTCGAAGATCGGAATTACTCACTTGAACAACTCGTTGCAGTAGTAAAACGAGTAAAATTATGGGGGCGCAAGTAAGCGAGGTGATTTCTGATGTGGACTAGAAAGGCAGCCCTGATGATGACATCTGGAATTGCGCTTGTTCTCATCGGAATGATGATGTCAAATTTCCAATTAATGGTTATTGGTATCGCTTTTATCTCATTCCTAGCAATCAATGGCTGGGTTACAGGACATGCTGAATTACATATTGTTCGTACCCTTTCTGCCGATAATTTGTACAAGGGAGATGATCTCTATGTTGAATTAGCAATTACCAACAAATCTCGTCGCCGCACCCAACAATTGGAAATTTTTGACAATGTACCTCACGAGATGAAAATGAAAAGCGGCCTCAATTACATGATGGTTAATTTGGGTGCAGGACAAACAACCAGAATCCGATATGTTCTCCGCTGCCCACTCCGCGGACACTTTTCTCTTGGTGCGGTTTCAATCAGACACCGGAACACCTTCAATCTATTTTCAAACGAGATGTTCATTGACCATCGTTCAGACATCATTGTATTCCCTCAAGTTCGTGATGTTGAGGAAGCAATGGTTCGGAGCAGAACACCAAAGATGTACACCGGAGCAACTACACTGCGAACTCCTGGGCCTGGTACAGAGTTCTTCTCTCTACGCGAGTATGTCCCTGGTGACCCATTCAAGAATATCAATTGGAAGGCGTTTGCTCGTACTGGTGAACTGATGGTCAACGAAAAATGCCGAGATGCGGTAACCGATGTTTTTCTGCTTCTTGATAGCAGAGATGTTTCAAGAATCGGGACTGTGTTGAAAAATCCATTAGAGATGGGCACAGTTGCTGCTGCGTCTCTTTCCGCTTATTTCCTACAGCGCCGAGATTCAATTGCATTAGCAGTTTACGATGATAGACTCTCATACCTACCCGCTGATGGTGGAGACAAACAACATTTCAAGATTCTAAGCAGCCTTGCTGGTGTTGCCCCGAAAGGCAATATGCCCCTACAAGCGGTTACCAATGCATTAGCACCAAGATTCAGTCGTGGCAGTCCGGTTTTCATCATCTCTAGTTTAGAGGGAGATGGAACGGTACCACATGCTGTTCGTGACCTCGCGGGACGAGGGCACGAGGTAGTGGTTCTCAGTCCAAGTAGTATTGACTATGAGAGGCTGGTAACGAGAATCCCAAGAATGTCCTATGAAGTAATGAAACTCGAGCGTCAGAATAGACTGACCGCGCTAGCGGGTTTTGGAGCGCGTGTTATTGATTGGATGCCAGATGTAGAATTATCACAAGCGTTACTACAGGTCAAAATGGTGTGAGGTGAAAAAATGGCAGATGACGTAGAACTACAAAGCGAAGGGAATCGAACCCTTCACCTCAAGGAACTGCGCGTTCAATGGCAAGTTGTTGCCCTGCAAACGATTGCAACCATCGCCCTGATTTGGCTATTCTTACAACTTGGTTCTAATTTTGGCTCCTGTGAACCTTCACATGTGGATGGTGATGGAAACACACTTTGGTGCCCTGCGCTTGACCATACTCTCTCACTTGACTTCTTTGAGGGTATTCTAGGAAGTGAATCAGGTGATGCGGCATATGACCTACCTCTTGCTGACTTCTTAACTGGCCAAGGTAACGAGGGGCCTGGTAGGTATTACGTCCCCATTCTTCTATGTGGTTTGTTAACTGCTGGCTGGGTATTCCTCAATCTTCAGGCCCCACAATTACGACGAAAGGTCGTTCTTGGGGTTTTGATGGGACTCATCCTATTCCTCGCTGGCCGACTTATTATTGGCTGGTTCTTTGGAATGATTACCAGTTGGGATTTGTATTGGCCAATTGATTCTCAGGGGGGGGGTAGAAACCATGCTGAGACGCTGGTATATCCGTTAATTCTCTATACACAAGTATTCATTGTTGCACTGTATTTAACCCCTGTCTGGACTGGAATGATGGGGGTTTGGGGGCTTTCTAGAAGGATGATTGGCTGGTCTCTTGGTACCACTTTGATTTATCTTGGAATTCATGCACTGCTTTCGTTTGAGGCAGTTACAGTATACTTTGATCTTGGGTTGAATCCGATAAGTCCACAAATAAGTGAACAAATGGTTCTTGGCGGTATGGTTTCGGAAACTATTTTCCCGTTATTGATGATGGCTATGTTGATGATAATTTTCTCTGAATCAGGATTTGCAATCATCCGCCATTTGGAGTATGCATTCCGGCTTCCTGAATCTTGCAAGAAAGACCCTGAGTATGTCACCCAATTTGACAATATGTTGAATGGGCATCTTATTCATACGGTCGGAATTTTCAGTTTGGTAATTTTCTGTGCAATGTTAGCTCTGAAATTCGATGACTTAATCCTTGACTTGGTAGCGCTATTTGGTTCCTCACAGTGGAGCGGACAAGTACAAGAATCTCTTGAGTTACAGTTGACTTATGGTAAAGTAATATCAGCCATGTTGATGCTAATTTTTGTTGCAGGGTTGAAATATGTCCTACCATGGAATCGTATTGTTTCATTCATTGAATCACGTCTTCCAAAGTTGTCATCTGATTGAATGCACCAACTAATTTGTTGCTGCTAAATGAATTACATGGGTTAACAGTCTAGCGATTGAAAATCCAATCACGGGTAGCCCGCAAATCACGAGAGGAACGTGAATTATTCCAGGCAGTGAAAGGTCAGCCGAAAGCGCTGGGGCGATCATCAACACCGAGGCACCAACGCAAGCGATTGAAACGAACTTTTCCAAACCTGTTGGATAGGCTCGCTGGCCTTCTAGTTCTATTCCTGGCATTGGTTGTGCGCCTTCGCTTGGGTCAAGCGACTCACTCACAATTCACACCTCACAATTCAAGGTCAGAAAGTTCATCCTCAAGGGATGCTAACTCCGAACGCTGTTCAGGATTAACCGGTGGTTCTACACCATTGACAGTATCATCTCGAGTGGAAGATGCTGAATCCATTTCAGCCAATTGCATATCAATATCAGCTAAGTCACTAATTTCTTCAACCGTTCCAAGTACCTCTGAATCTGGTAAGCCAATGGTCATTCTACTAGTGAGGTCAACACCATCACTATCACTGGGGGCATCTATTGGTTGCCATGTTTGACTTGAGTCACTTGGCTGTACATCATTTGCTGGTGTGGAAGTAGCAGTATCAGTTTGCTGTGATTCCGAACTTGGATTCATATGCGCAACGGCTGCATTATTAATTTCTGGTCTCTCAACTGCTGTGAGCGAATGCGATTCAAAAGGTAACATGCCACTGTGTTGGAATGTCCATAAATCGCCAACGGGCTCTTCGCCAGTAAGTCCACTAACGTCCAACCGATACTTCAACTGCTCTAGAACTTCAACGGTGCTTTCCAAACCAACCGCTTCACCAGTTGTTCGCTGGTCGGACTCGATGTAAATTTCATCTAGCGCGTGCTGAATCAATCGTCGCACCTCCTTTGAAACAGCAGGTAGGGCTTCTGGCATATGTGAAACCTTTTCGAGATGTTCTATTTGTTCACTAGGTAAGCCGAGTTCTGACATTTGGCGCAATACTTCTCTTAGATGCATCAACATCGTGACTGACTGCTCGTAATCGTTGAGTAAATTCTCTAAGTCAAGGACAACATTAGACACTGTTTCTGCAAGTTTATGCTCCAGTCTATTCTGAACAGACCATTTAGTCAAACCGCGGACTGTATCAGCGGTTTCTGGTGCTTGTTGACTGAGTAAATCCATGACTTCGGTAGAAAGTAGGTATCGTGGGGTTTGAGCTACCTCGTCTACAGTGTGTTGAATCACTTGCAATCCTCTCTCAACTGCTCGGTCAAGCAGTACTACGCTGAAACCTCGTGAACGGGCTGATGTCATTCGCGACAATACTGGCTCAAGCATCGCTAATCCAGATTCATCACCAAGTAAAGCACGAGCCAACGGTTCTTCTGAGAGGCGAGCACGGATACGATCTGCTTCTGCGATGTCAGCAAGAGCAAGTTCATGTGCGGATTCTAAATCTTCAGATTGTTCTATCAGCAT
>CAUZNH010000028.1:0-8560 GCA_963581345.1 Candidatus Thalassarchaeaceae archaeon
GTATTGTTACGATACACTACTGAATGCTGCAAATGCATCTGATGCATTTGGTGATGAAGATGAGGATGGCCTCAACAACCGTGCAGAGTACGATGTAGCTCGTGTTTGGGGCCCATCAAATTTCACAAGTCCATTGACCTCTGACACTGATGAAGATGGGATGCCTGATGGTTGGGAAGCCGATAATGGCTTGAATCCAGTTGATGGTCTAAACGCATATACTGACCCCGATATGGATGGTTGGGACGCTAATGGTAACGGAAAGGTAACTTATAGTGATTTAACAGGGATTGCTAGAGTGTACTCAATCATTGTTGGACTGATGGATTATGTTGAGTCAAATCAAACTGTAGCATATGCGAAAATCACCCATGCTGGTGGCAACGAAGAAACTATCCCGATTAAGGCACCAAGTGCAGGATATGTCTACGGTATTCCAGCACTAACTATACTAGAAGGCCCAGCAAATGAAAATGAAGTCACTAGCCGAAATTATGTTTGGATGACTATCGTAGAAGAGAATGAGATGTTTACCAACCTAATGGAATACCAAGCACGGGACCGTGATAATGATGGCATCATTGATGGCCGTTCAACTGATCCTCTAAACTCAGATACTGACGGAGATGGATTGATTGATGGCATTGAGGTTATGGGATGGTACATCCTAGTTGTTAGCCGTGGTGTGCACACTGTTCACGTTACTTCTGACCCAGGAGATGTTGACACTGATGATGATGGTCTCACCGACTGGAGAGAGTTTGGTGAAACGTATACCAATGCATCAAACAAAGATACTGACAGTGATGGACTTGAAGATTACGTTGAGGCTGTAGATGGATTCCAGTGGTTAGGTGAACCGTACTTCACAAATGCAAGTATGTTTGACACTGACATTGATGGATTAGAAGATGGTGAAGAAGTCATTATGGGCTTAGACAATTATGTAACCAATGCTAATGATTCAGACTCTGATGATGATGGATTAAATGATGGAAATGAAGTGCTGTACATACCAAGACCATGGCAAGCCGCTACAAACCCACTTGTCAATGATACAGACCAAGATGGTATGCTTGACGGATGGGAGATGCAAGTCCAGTCAACAATGGACAATACCAATTCCCACAGCCTATGGGTTACTACAAGCAATTTCCAGCCACCCGGTTGTACCGATGTAGGATGTACCCGCGGACCTGGTGGTTGGTTGTGGAATAATCACATACAAGGATTTGCATCTGGAGGAGATGAAAATAACGATGGAGAACCGGACCCCAAATATTTCTTGTGGGATATGAATCTGACAAACTTCGCCCTCCCCCAAACTGGTGGCCGCTGGGCACTGGACCCATCGCTAGGCTCACTTCCGGATGCTGATTATGACATCGATAACGATTCACTACCTAACGAAATGGAGGGCCCTAATCGCTGGAATACAAATCCTGTAAATGATGATACTGACGATGATAAGTTGCCAGATGGCTGGGAAGTCAGATACAGTGCACAGGCTATTTCTCAAGGGTTAGTTGACAATACTACACTTCAAAACCTAGGGGCTAGAGGGCCAATGGATCCCGCTCTTGAGGACAGTGATTTAGATGGAGTGATGGATGGTGACGAGGACTTTGACCACGATGGCCTGAATCGTACAGCTGAACTGAATAGGTTCTGTCCTGGATGGAACGATCCTACTTCCGCACTCTGCCACATCAGCCCTGATGACCCCGAAGGAGCCAAATTCTACAACGATCTTGAGAATTACACCAATTACGAAGAAATGCTGAATGGAACAAATCCAGTCTTGAACGATACCGATGGTGATGGATTAGAGGATGGACCTGAAGTGTACCACATGGACAGTGATGGGGATAGTATGTTTGATGGCTGGGAGTATTACTTCCGCTTCGACCCATTTGATGGTGCTGACGCAAAGATGGATGTTGATGGAGATGGTTTCTTCAACGATTGTGAGCACAAATGGCACACTAACCCAAGAGAAGGTAACAGTTTCCCTGGCCAAGGTCAACAATGTGACCAGTGGGCTTGACGTTGACGACCATGCGTTTGCTTCGTTGGGGGCACACCAACTAAGCAGTTTGATATGCCAATTATGATTAACAGTTTAGGCACTCACTATCACACAAATAACGAACAAATCGTGTTAGCCTTGATATCATAGAGCAGAGTGACTCAATCTGATGGATACAAGATGTTGGCGGTTAGCACTCGCGTTGACGTCCATCATATTGATGTCTTCTTCATTTACAATAATTGATTCAGGTAACCCAACTCAACCCTTGATTAACTCAAACTATACCGTTAGTAACCAGCAACCAACATTGACTCTACAAAGTGTCAATGGAGCAACATACATTGACAATTTCCCAATCAATGGGACAATTTGGGATGATGCTTTTCCATCAGAATTGCACTGGCAGTTAGAAGAAGCTGGAGAAATTATTGATGATGGTTCAGCAATTAATACGTTGGTAGAAAATCTATCTTGGCAAGACCCAACAACAAATTCATGGTCATTCTCTGTTGAAATAAACGCCACTGGTTTACCTCCTTGTGCTTGCAGACTATCAGTGGTAGTGATTGATGTTGAACAACAGGTATCACAAATACATCTCCTTTTGTTCATCAACCCAGGATTAAATGGGTTGCCTCCTAACTTGGTGATAACCTCGCCTGAAATGGGAAATATTTGGAGAGGTGATCTAAATATTAGTGGCGTCGCCGTAAGTCAAATTGGTTATCAGCCAACTCTTGAATGGGCAGCAATTCAATCTAATCAAGCAAATCATTTCTGTGTTCGCGGGGTCTTATCAGATTACTTAACTGTTGAAAATTGGAGGAATGATGGTATATCCTATTTAGACAGCGAGACATTCAACTTTCAAATCCAGAGTTCAGAATACGATGATGGATGGTGGTTATTTGTTAGCCGAGCTGGTGATAATGCTGGCAATTTTTCTACAATTGCGTGCACAGCAATAGCCCTGCATAATCAACGGCCAATTGCAGCATTAAGTGGTACATCTGAAGTAAATGAATCTCAATTAGCAAGATTTGATGCAAGTAATTCAGATGACCCTGTGTGGGGTAAGGATGGATTACGCTTCACTTTCATTATAAGAAGAGATGGCGATTCTAGCCCACCTATTGTACATGACGCTGGTACAGAAAAAAGTTGGAATTGGTATGCTAACCAATCCGGTCATTTTGATGTGATGGTCCGAGTAACCGATACATCAGGATTATCAAATAGTACAAATTTATCTCTTATAGTAAATAATCTAGCACCTACCGCTGCTGCCAGCATTGAAGGAATTACATTTTCAACAGAAGAAACCATCAGATTACCAAATGAGCCATTATGGATTATTGACGCCTCAGAGAGTTCAGACACTGAAAATGATATAGAGGGTTTGAACTTTGTTTGGTTTGTAGATGGTGAACCTGTTTCTCTTGGAAGAGAACAAATCATGCGTCGAGACTGGATAAAAGACGAATCGAAGATTCATCTTATCACTCTTAGCGTCACTGATGACGATGGCGAGAGCGACTTCATTGAGGTATTTGTAGGAATAGAAGGTACACAGTCAGACCCATTATGGAATGAACCTAAATCATTCACCGAGTCAATGATTTCCTCAGTAGGAGGAGAAACAAATATGATGGCAATTTTCATGGTAATGCTTGTGGCAATATCATTTGTCACATTCAGGTTCACAAGGGGAGAGAAAGCAGGTGACATACCCAAGTGGGTACAACGACGGACACGCGGAAATGATACTACAGATGAAATTGATGAGCAATTTGAAAATGAAGATTCAGACTGAATGCTAAATAAGAGTCGGGTTGGACGGCAAACCATGTTTGATGGGCACGGGTTGGACCTCTCCAATATCCCAGACCCCACTAGTGTAGAAGAACTACGCTCTCGTCAAACAAATATTGGGCAACTTTGTGAAGATGACTCTCTATTAATAATCGTCAACAATCCAGAAGCAACTCGAAGCGCAGATGTAGAATACCCTTACAGAGCCTCATCTGATATGCTATACTTCGTAGGTTGGAATCGTCCTGATGCTGTGTTTTGCCTCGCAAATAAATCGGGGGAGTTGAATTCAATTCTGTTTATTCCCCCTAGGGATGTACTCAAAGAAACTTGGACTGGAATCAGATTGGGACTTGAAGGTGCAGAAAAACAATTTCCAATTGATAGGGCTGTTTCAATAGATGAAATAAGCACTGTATTAGGAACTCTATTGGATGGCTGTACAAATGTATTTCATCAACGCGGTTTGTCTTCTGAAGTAGATGGCATTGTTGACCTAGCCCTGTTAGAAACTAGTAGAAATAGACAAAGAACGGGCTCCGGTCCAGCAAACCTCTGTGATCCAAGACCATTGGTCTCTGAACTAAGATTATTCAAATCAGAAAGTGAATTGGAATTAATGCGCCATTCATGTAAAATTGCATCTGCGGCTCATATTGAAGCCATGAGAAACGCATCAGCAGGAATGGCAGAATTCCAATTACAAGCAATAATTGAAGGATGTTTCGTAAATAATGGTAGTCAATGGTCCTATCCCAGTATTGTTGGAGCCGGAGATAATGCAACAATATTGCATTATGTAGAAAATGATTCACCTATCTTTGATGGTGATCTCGTGTTGATTGATGCAGGATGTGAAATTTCAGGTTATGCAAGTGACATAACTAGGACATGGCCAATAAATGGGAAATTCACTGAACATCAAGCTATTCTATACCAACTTGTATTAGATTCACAAATTGCAGCCATATCTGCTTGTAAACCAGGTGAATCATTTGATGCACCACATAATGCTGCAAAAGAAGTAATGGCACAAGGATTGCTAGATCTAGGGATAGTTGAAGGCCCAACCTTGAATGAGGCTATGTCCCATGAACAATTAGGTACTTACTTCATGCATCGTACTAGCCATTGGATAGGATTAGACGTACATGATGTTGGAGTTTATGCACCAGATGATGACCCCAGATTGTTACAACAAGGCATGGTTCTTACTATTGAACCAGGATTATACTTCGGAGCTTGGAGAACCGATATCGAGATAGATAAAAAGTGGGCTGGTATCGGGATTAGAATAGAAGATGACGTGTTAATCACAAATGATGGTCACGAAATTCTCACCCACGATTGTCCTAAAACGATTCAAGAATTAGAAGATATTATTGGGGCATCTTCCTGAATTTCTATTATTGTTAAAAAAAAATTGGTGATATATTGACTACCTGGCAAGATATTCTTGAACAACAGTCACGAAGCAATCCACCTCGGCTATCTGTAGAGGATGCAATTATGCTCTATGATGATGCAGATTTCAATGCTTTACGTCAATCAGCACTTGATAAACGCCGTCAAATGAATGAACCAAGTGAAGTCACATATCTGATAGATCGTAACATAAATTACGGTAATGCTTGTACAATTAATTGTCAATTCTGTTCCTTCTATAGAGCGCCAGGACATGCTGAAGCATACCTTCAATCCACAGAACAAATAAGTGCTCGTGTAAGAGAACTTGAAGCCATTGAAGGCACTAGAATTTTGATGCAGGGTGGTGTAGACCCTAGCCTTCAAATTGAATGGTATGAAGATTTATTGGCATACTTGCGAACCAACCACCCATCGATTGATCTTGACTGCTTCTCCCCTATTGAAATAGAAGGGATTGCGGATGTTTGTGGACTGTCAACATTAGAGGTTTTACAACGCTTCCAAAAAGCGGGTATGCATGGCTTGCCTGGCGGTGGAGCTGAAATGCTAGTTGATGATGTTCGGCTTGGAGTTTCACCACTAAAGGGGAGTGGGGAAAATTGGTTAAAAGTGATGGGCGAGGCTCACTCACTAGGACTTACCACCACGGCTACTAACGTAATTGGGTTTGGTGAAACTAATGCTCACCGAGTAGGCCATATGGAGAAGGTTCGACAATTACAAGACAAGGCGAATGCTGATGGTAAGACAGGATTCACCTCCTTCATCGCATGGACAGTCCAATTAGAAAATAATGCATTTGGACGCAAGAACAAAGGCAGCAGAAATCACAAAGTTGGATCTGCAGAATATCTCCGCCATGTTGCAATATCGAGACTATTTTTTGACAACATTGACCACATCCAAGCATCTTGGCTGACCATGGGAATAGATGTGGCTCAGTTAGCACTGTTCGGCGGTGCTGATGATGTAGGCTCTACTATGATGGAAGAAAATGTAGTTTCAGCAGCAGGTACCACAAAAGTTCTGTGCACTGAAGAAGAATTACAATATGCTATTATTCGGGCTGGTTTCAAAGCAATTCGTAGGGATTCAGATTACAATTTACTTGAAACACCAACACTTGGAAATGATGTCCAATCAATGCCTGCTCCTCCACCTCAACAATGATCAATTGTGAGTGTTTCACGGCTCAATAGTTGCGCACTCTTTATCTCTCAGCCAACCTTCAATCTGTAGAATCTGAACCTCATTAGACTGATTGTCATTTGTTGGTTGACTAGGTGAATCTTCCATTTGAATGCTAGTATTACCACTACTGATATTGGTGTAATAAATCACATATGATACAACTCTGATATCTTGATTAGCACCACTTTGTTCGTTTTGCGGAACATAATTTACACCATTGTATAATCCTTGGTATTGCAACATATTCACACCACCAGACCAATCCACCCAACTTGAAATATCCCAAACCCACGGTTTAGTGTCTTGACCCGCACACCAGCCTGCCCGACCATAAGGCCACGAACCTTTCTGATTAGCTACCGTACCCATATCTGTTGATTTAGCACATCCTTCTCTATCACTACTGACCGTACCATTTCCAGCCATCGGGAAATCTTCCTGAGTGACTTGTCCATTCATTGAGAAGCGGTGCTCGTGATTGCAGAATTCTGCACAATTAGCATCATCCTTGCCAAAACCGTGACCTGTAACAACTGAAGATATTACTACCTTGTCAGTACCTGCTGGAATGGTTAAACCATGAACTCTTTTGTACATTGATTCATTGTTATACTGGCCTCGGAATGAGCCACCACTGAAGGCATATTCTGCAGATGTTGGCCGCATTCCATCATCATCCCAAGTTGAGAGGTATACTGAAATGTTGAGCCACCCACCGTTAGCCCCACCATAACGGAACTCTTGTTGACCTCCATTCTTTAGCATGAACAAGTATGGGCTAATGTCTGTTAACCATCGCCCCTCTCTCCCATAGGTTGTGATGTATCGTACAAACTCGTCACCACATGTTGAATGGTTTCCAAACTCTTGACAGATATTCAACCTCTGATCGTAATCCCACTCATGGCAACCACCCCAACTACCATCTCCTTTCTGATATCTGTCACGTCTTTCATTGCAGCCATGGTGCATGTAAACCTCCATTGTGTTGAATGTCAACATAGTTGCTGCGTCAGGGAATGTGCCATTGGCAAATGACTTGTGGCCACTACTCCAACCACCAGTGTGTCTCTGGGCATCCCACAAATCCACCACAGTAACCGCTGGGTCATGCTTACGCATCTCTACAGGGAACTCTGCATTCCACATTTGTGGTTCCTTTGCTAGATAGTCAAATCTGTAATCAGGGTCAGAAGACCATGTCTTTGCCCAATTGTAGAGTGACCCAACTTCACGCCATTGTTGAAACCTATCTATACCATAGTAAAACTGACCCCACGAGGAAATAACACTTCCAAGACCGCCACCTATTGACCCAGCCTGTTGATACACAAAGTGAACATTATCATCAACCCAAGATTTCCCCTCCTCGCTCTGACTGTTCTTGTATGAACTAACTCTACTAGCCATCGTGTCTACATCGGATTGCCAATCACTATCATATGAACCGAAGAAAATATGGCAGTTGCTTGGAACAGCACTCAATAATGTACCAACATTTTGAGCCCAAATTGTGTTCATGTATGAATTTGAACTCTGTAAGAAAATGAAGAGATAAGTACTGTTACCATCCCATTCAGATGTAAGCCTCCAATTCCCATCGTACTTTGTTGCAAAGTTGAAGTCAGCGGCTTTACCAAAACGTGATGACGAGTAAGGACCTGAATCCCACGTAACGGGATTTTGAATAACCGCACATCCGATACTATCAACAGACCATCTAGGAGGTGAATTGGGGCATTGGTCAATATTTGCAAATACTCCGTCACCATCTAAGTCAGCACATCCTTGTTCGTTTACTACCAAGCCAATAGGTGTGCCTTGGCAGGTGTCTGAATCATCCATTACTCCGTCACCATCTTCATCCCACTCGTATGGTGCACAACCATATTCGTTTACCGAGTAGTTTGCTAGTGTATTGGGACATGAATCATTTTCATCCAATACAGAATCATTGTCATCATCAGTATCTTCATCAGAATCCCGACAACCATCTGAATCTTGGTCATTAAGTGCATCTGGTAGCCATCCGATAACACCAGTTGGGCAATTATCTAATGAGTCAGCTATTCCATCATTGTCATCATCGAGATCTGT
>CAUZNH010000029.1:0-8474 GCA_963581345.1 Candidatus Thalassarchaeaceae archaeon
ATTTTCGAGAAGTAGATGAATCCGTTGGTAATGCTATGTCTCTTATCTTGTGTAATTCTCGATTACTGAATAACAACACACTACCAACTGCCCCTTCAGATGCGATTCCAATGTCTGGAAGTAAAATTAATTCAGAGGAATTAGCAGCGTAATCTGCTGCTGGAATGGGGGCAACGAGACAATCTTTCCGAAGTAAGTGACCAGTTAACCAAGCTGGAGGGGCTGGTAGTATGGTCCATTTTTGAGATAAATTATGAAATAACGGATCACAATTAACAAAAGAAACTCTGCCTAAAACTTCCGACCAATTAACCACTGTTAAACACCTCTCTAACTGGGTATCATTGGCAATCCGTTATTGTCAGGTGGGATATTTCTGCGAAAATTCCGGAATTGCGTATAATCAGTATTCCTCTCAACGGCAACTCCTCCAACAGACTCAATCAGAGTTGCTAAATCAACATCTAGATCATTGAGTGGAGTTGTTGAACCGGCGAGGTGCATGATTTCTTCATGACTAACTGTACCATCAATGTCATCTGCTCCGCTAAGTAAAGCAAGCGCTGAAATTTGGTCGCCGATGTTCATTCGATATGCCTTGATATGAGGGATATTATCCAACATTATACGAGCCAAAGAAATCATTCTTAAAATTTCATTACCAGTAGCTAATTGGGCTTCCGGTAATCTAGATGAATCTGGTAGATATGGGTAGGGAACAAAACATTGAAATCCAGAAGTTTCATCCTGTAAAATTCTTAACTTATCTAAGTGAATCATTCTGTGTAGAGTAGACTCAACTGTCCCAAACAACATGGTACAGTTTGTGGGGATTTCAAGTTTATGAGCGATTTTATGAATTTCTAAATACTCTTCGGAAGATTCTTTCCCTTTGCATATTATATCCCTTATCTCATCGACAAGGATTTCTGCGCCACCTCCGGGGATAGAGTTCAGTCCAGAGTTTTTTAATCTGGAAATTGTTTCAGTAATGGATAGGTTAGAGATTTCTGCAAGATGCTTTATTTCTACGGCAGTTAAAGCCTTGAGACTTATATTTGGATATTGATTTTTGAATGCTTTGAACATTCCTTGATAGTATTCAATATCCCAGTCGGGGTGTAATCCACCAACAGTATGTACTTCAGTGATAAATTGGGAATAAGGTTCAATTCTATCTAAATATTCTTGAACTGATAATGAATAAGCATCATCTGCTTTAATTCCCCTCCTGAAGGCACAAAATTTACACGCCAAGACACAAACATTTGTTTGATTTACATGCAAATTTCTGTTATAGAAAACAGAAGTGCCATGTCTTGATTTTTTCAAATAATAAGCGACATTGGATAGCGTAGGTAGATCGCACTTATTGTGTAGGATTACCCCTTCTTCACAAGAAATCCGTTGCCCTGATAATGCTTTTTCCAGTATGATTCTAACATCGTCATTTATTGACTTAGGCAACGATGGAATAGTACTTGCAACTTTATCACCGGGTGAGGTAATTGTTGAGATACTCGCGGTGTCTCGCCATTTGAAAGGTGACCCAAGATGCATTTCTATCACTTGACCGCACAAGTCACCTGCTTTAATGGCTATCAGCCACTTTGTTCAATTATTGGTGCGTCTAAATTTGAACATAAATTTCCTAAATTCTTCTATCCAAAATACTGATGAAGCAATTAGGAACACCATAGCCCAATCACGGAGTTGTAAAGGAATCGTAGATAAGAAACTGCCAACTGATATACCTAGGATAGGAATCACAGTAAAGGAATTGTGAACAATAGAAACAAGTAAAATTAGGCTAATAGCAAATGAAGCACTGATGAACATGTTTTGGAATATTCCCAGTTCAAATGCAGATTTGTCAATACTTCTGCTATTTACTACATTGAATAATTGGAACATTATGAATGAGGCAAACGCTAACGTACGTGCGTATTCGAACTTTGATTGAGCATAATTATCCCAAGATTCAACATCACATTGTCCGGACTCTAAGAAAAATTCAGGAGATGATACAGCATCTATTCCTGCACAAGCCTCGCCGGAAACTAGGCCGCCACCAGCAAGAGAGAATATTACCAGGGTACCTAGTACCATTACGCAGCCAAGGAAGCCAATCACTCGCTTATCCATGACATTGGGTAAAGGTTCAGTTAGTGCACGTGGTGATTTATTCATCACGTCTCCATGTCGTTTTTCTATACCTAGAGCTAAGGCAGGTGGGCCATCCATTAGAATGTTAATCACAAGAAGTTGGGTTGCAGTCATAGGGAGCCTCCAGCCCATCACAAAGGTGGCAATAATTATGAGTAAAAGTGCAGCAACATTTGTGGAAATTTGATAGCGGACGAAATTTCTAATGTTCAAGTATATCTTTCGACCTTCTTCAATAGAATCTACAATAGAAGAAAAATTATCATCTTTTAATACCATATCAGCAGCATCTCTTGCAACATCAGTTCCTGCGATACCCATCGCAATCCCTATGTTCGCGCGTGATAAGGCGGGGGCATCGTTGTCTCCATCACCAGTCATTGCGACGACATGGCCGATTGATTGTAGCCTTGTTACAATCCTTAACTTTTGGTCAGGGGTAACTCGTGAAAACATTACCACCTTGTCCAGTTTCAAATCTAATTCTTCGTCAGTTAAATCTTGAAGTTGTCTACCTGTAACAAATTCAGAGTCATCTTTGATGATACCTATTTCATCACCAATAGCCATGGCAGTCATTTGTTGGTCACCAGTGATCATCATTACACGAACTCCGGCAGCATCACACATTGAAATTGCTCTAGCAACTTCTGGACGAGGGGGGTCCATGATCCCGATTAATCCAAGGAAAATTAAACCCGATTCAACAGAATCAATATCTTCCATGTCTTCTTCACCACTTAACGGGCGAGCAGTCAACGCGATTACCCGAAGGGATTGAGTAGCCATTTCTAGATTAACTTCTCCAATTCTATCTCTGTGTTTGTCACCGATAGGAATTACACGTCCATTTTCAACAACATGGCTAATTCTAGAGAGGTAGGGCCCGATCGCGCCTTTGGAAAATACCCACCTTCCCCCTTCGTACTCATGAATTGTGGTCATTCTCTTGCGCTCTCTATCAAATGTGTATTCTTTAAATCGTGGATGTGAGCGACGGAATGTGTCCACCGATTCCAACATTTTCCAACCAAATACTGCAGATGCAATATCTGTTGGATTTCCAATTCCTTTCCATTCATTGTCAATATGGCGAATGTTGCTATTTTGACATAATAGTGAACATGCCATGGCTAATTTGAACCCTTTTTGAACCTTTAATTCGGCAAAATCTTGTTCACCAATTTCTTTCTTTCCAATTCTTAATTTCCCATAAGTAGGGTCAAACCCTGAGCCGGAGACAGAATAAAGTTCGTCGCCACAAAAAAATGAGCGAACAGACATTTCATTTCTAGTTAAAGTACCAGTTTTATCTGTGCAAATGATAGTCGCAGAACCTAATGTTTCAACAACCTTCATCCTAGATACTATAGCATTCTTGGCGGACATATTTTGCATACCAATTGCTAATGTAATAACCAATATAATCGGTAATCCCTCTGGTACAATTGCCACAAATATCACAACTGCAATTATGAATTGATCAGCGATTACTTGCTTTAATGCGAGGCCAGAAACACCGCCAATCATAGCTAATAAAATATTGAATCCTACTATTATAACGGCTGAAATAATAGCAATCATTGCAAGATATCTACCTAAGGAACCAAGTTTAATTTCAAGAGGTGTCTTTGGGGTTTCAACTTCACTTAGACCTGTTGCAATATCCCCCACTTTTGTACCCATTCCGGTTTTTACTACAATTCCTAATCCACGTCCTGATGAAACAACAGTCCCCATAAAAGCCATATTTTTCATGTCTTGAAGAATGGATTTTTCATCACAAATATCTACTTCTTTGTATACTACATCCGATTCGCCAGTTAATGATGATTCGTTAATGGAAAGTTGATGGACTTCTAGTAACCTAATATCAGCTGGGACATTAAGCCCATCTTCCATCCAAACAATATCACCTGGCACAATTTCTTCGATTGATAATCGGTGTTCCATTCCGTCCCGTAATACAATACAATGGCATACAAGCATTTTCTTGAGTGAATCCATCGCTTTCTCGGCTTTTGCTTCCTGAATGTATGACAATACTGCATTTAAGGTCAATGCAATACAGATAAAAATTGGTGTACCGAGGTCTTCTCTATCTGCTATGAATGCAATTATTGCTGCGAACAACAACAAATACACCATTGGGTCCTTAAAGTGATCTAATAATTTTAAGATAGGGTGTCTTGGTTTTTTTCCTTTAAGTTTATTTTCACCATACTTTTCACGTCTACTAATTACCTCCTCAGTAGAAAGGCCATCAATTGTACTGTTCAAATTTGAAAATACATTCTCCAAAGGTATAGAATGCCAAAGTGGCTCGACAACGCCGTTATCAGAATTATCTACTGAATCTTGAGATGGCATCCGCTCCCCCATCCATAGCACATTCGGAATCCTATTTGTAGACACGGGTCAAATTCGAATCGTAAAACATAACAGTTTCATCCGTAGCATTGACTAACTAATCCCCCTGCGAAGTATATGGGCGAGTTCCAACCATATGTGCCGGCGTCCGTAACTCTACCTGAATTAACAGTACGTGCAATCATTCTTGGCCTATTATTAGGAGCGTTAATGACTGCTGCTAATACATATCTTGGTCTTTACATTGGAATGACTGTATCTGCTTCAATACCAGCAGCAGTAATGTCAATGTTGTTGTTACGCATGTTTCGTTTCAAAGATGTTAGTATCCTAGAGAACAATATCGTTCAAACAATGACTTCTGCGGGTGAGAGTCTTGCTGCTGGAATAATTTTCACTATGCCTGCACTACTTGTAATGGGTCGAGAAATGGACACATTAACCACTTTCATTGTAGCAATCTTGGGTGGTATCCTTGGTACAATTTTCACAATTACATTGAGGAGAGTATTCATCGTAGAAGAAGCACTTCTCTATCCTGAAGGAATTGCGTGCGAAGAAGTTCTTGTGGCAGGAGAAAAAGGGGGTTCACAACTCATTGTTATCCTGTATGCATTAGGGTTAGGAGCCCTTTATGGGTGGATGGTAAAAGGATTCAAATTAACACAAGCCAAAGTTGAAGTCGCGGTAGAAATTGTAGGGGTTCGGGTATATTCAGCATTAGACTATTCACTTTCATTAGTTGCAGTTGGATGGATTGTGGGCCTGAATATCGCATCCTACATCTTTTTTGGTGCAGTGCTAGGTGTGTTCATTCTTACACCAATTTACGGAATGACCTATGGTTGGCCAGTGGACGATGATTTGGCTCATGGATTCAAAACACTCTGGTCCACACATATCCGGTTCGTCGGTGTAGGATGTATGGTTGTGGGGGGACTTTGGACCCTAATTGACATGAGAAAAACAATTTCTAGTGGGTTGAAGAAAGCGTTAAAATCAGGTCTAACCGAATCAGAAATATCTACCATTAGGACTGAACAAGATATTCCGATGAATCGGGCATTTATCGGTCTTGTAGTTGTTGCAGTTTTGACTTTTATATTCTATTGGTGGAAAACAGGTTCTCTAACATTAGCAATAGTTGGGGCTATATTTTTGGCTATCACTGCGTTTTTCTTTTCTGCAGTTGCTGGTTATATTGCTGGAGTTGTTGGGTCATCAAATTCACCGGTGTCAGGAATGACAATTGCAACATTGATGGCAACATCTCTTGTTGTTTGGATTGTTGGCGGTGTATTTCTGAATATGGAACAAGATGAATTGATGTATGCAACTTTGATTATTGCATCTGTAGTAGCCGTTAATGCTGCAATAGCGGGGGACGTTATGCAGGATTTGAAAACTGGTCACTTAGTTGGTGCTACACCCTGGAAACAACAAACCGCTGAATTAATTGGGGTTATTGTTGGAGCTATTGTTGCCCCACTTACCTTGACAATTCTTAATGAGGCTTTTAGGATCACACCAACCTATTGTGCAGCAAATCCACATCCAGTAACAGGTTGCTCAAATGTATTAGAAGCACCTCAAGCCGAAATAATTGGTACATTGATTGAGGGCATATTTGGGGGCACTGTTAACACGCCAATGATTGGTTTGGGTGTAGTTGTTGCTGCGATAATAATCGGTTCACGCTGGTATCTCGGAAAAAGCGGACCAACATTACCCATAATGTCAATTGCAATAGGAATGTACCTACCATTCTATCTCTCTGCCACCATTTTCTTGGGAGGGGTGCTCAACCACTTGGTTACTAGAACTGCACATTTGCGCGTAGATGGCACCCTTGCCGGCCAACCATCTGAAAAAGCAATTAAATCTGGAAAAGAACTGGTTAGCAGAGGTACTCTACTCTCTGCTGGTTTAATTGCTGGAGAAGCGCTAATGGGCGTGGTTGTGGCCGCTTTCATCGTATTGTCATCATTCTCACCCATACCTCGTCCAGATAATTGGTTACCGTTCTTAGGTACTCTTGGTCCAATCCTTTCAACGATGTTCTTCTTGTGGTTCTTTGGGGTATTTACTTGGCTTGTAACTAGGAATTTACCGCCATCAAAAAGACCGTTCTCATTACTGTTTAATTGGGGCGCGGTAATCATTGACAGCACTCGTAGAATAATTAACAAAGTGAGGGTTCCCTAATTCTTAAATTTAACTTAAGATTAGAAACCATCAAAGGCTTGCGGAAATGCAACCCCAATGGGGAAGGACTGTGATGAGTACAGAAAATGGGACGGGAAATGATTTTTCGTCTATTGAACAACTTCGTGAATGTGCAAAAAGTTGTAGGAGAAACATAGTAGAGATGGTCCACCGAGCCAATGCAGGACATCCTGGTGGCTCACTTTCTGCCATAGATATACTGGTTGCATTATACAAAACAAGATTGAATGTAGACGCAACTAATCCTGATGACCCTGAACGAGACCGATTCATAATGAGCAAAGGACATGCATCTCCAGCAGTATATTCAATTTTACACGAAATGGGTTATCTCTCTAGTGAAGATTTGGAGACATATCGCGTTATGGGTGGGGTGTGCCAAGGCCATGTCGATATGACGTGGACACCTGGGGTTGACTTTTCTGCAGGTAGTTTAGGTATGGGTCTTTCATTTGGTCTAGGGACTGCACTTGCAGCCACTTTAGATGATTCTCCTCGGACTTCATTTGTGATGTTAGGAGATGGGGAATTACAGGAAGGGCAAATTTGGGAAGCGGCAATGGCCGCTGTACATCATGAAGTTTCGAACCTCAAGGTTTTTGTTGATAGAAACAGGATCCAAAATGATGACTTTTGTGAAAAGCAGATGAGAATGTTTGATGTCGCTGCCAAGTGGCAGGGATTTGGATGGGCTGTGCATGAATGTAACGGCCACGATATGAATGAATTAGTAGAGGCTATTCAGTGGCTGGATTCCATTACTGATGGCCCTGCTGTTGTTATTGCCCATACTATCAAAGGAAAAGGTGTATCTTTCATGGAAGATAATCCCTCATTCCATGGCGCCGCACCCAACGATGAACAACTGCAAATTGCACTGGAGGAATTGAAATGACATTAGTTGCATCTAGGGACGGTTACGGCTCTGCTTTGGTCAAACTTGCCACAGACCCGCAAGTCATCGTAGTAGAAGCTGATTTAGGAAAATCAACAAAAAGTCAGAATTTTAGAAAGATTTTACCTGAGAGAACAATATCATTGGGGATAGCGGAACAAAATATGATGTTGGTGTCAGCAGGATTAGCCACAAGTGGATTCAAACCATTTGCATCAACATTTGCGATTTTTACGGAAAGAGCATTTGAACAAATTCGTAATGGGATTGCTAGACCAAATATTCCTGTACATATTTGTGGTAGCCATGGTGGCATTCACACAGGCACTGATGGTTCATCAGCACAATCGATTGAAGACCTGGCAATCTATCGTAGTCTACCAAATATGTTAGTATTACATCCTAGCGATTTCAACAGTGCTGAACAGTTAACAATTCAATTAGCAAATAAAAAATCACCATCATATACTCGTACAGCGCGCAATAAAACCCCTGTAATATATGATAAACATGCAGCGTCAAAACTGGAAATTGGTAAAGGAGCAATCCTCTCAGAAGGAGAAGATGTTGCAATAATTGCTTGCGGGGTCATGGTGTCAAGAGCACTAGAAGCTGCTGAAGAACTTTCTAACATCGGGATTAATGCAACTGTTGTAGATATGCATACAATAAAACCACTAGATGGTACATTAATATCAGACCTTGCTGAAAAATGTGGTTGTTTTGTAACCGCTGAAGACCACTCAATTATAGGTGGGCTTGGTGGAGCAGTTGCTGAACATTTAGTGGGAAATTGCCCTTGCCCTTTGGAAAGAGT
>CAUZNH010000030.1:0-8307 GCA_963581345.1 Candidatus Thalassarchaeaceae archaeon
AGCGACATCCATCACTTCCATCTCTTTGCCAATGGATTTCAGCCCGTCATCAACCATCACTGAACAGAATGGGCAACCGACTGCTACTGTGTCACAACCAGTTTCAGCCAACTCTTTGGCGCGAATCTCGTTAACTCGCTTGTCTGGGTCCTCTTCCATCCACATTTGAGCGCCACCTGCACCACAACAGAATGAATCTTGGCCGTGGCGTTCAACTTCTACATCAACTCCACCGATTACAGAACGTGGTTCTTCAAGGACACCACCGATTCGCCCGAGGTAACAAGGGTCGTGGTAGGTGATGTTCCTATCACTTTCTTCCATCTGAGGTAACTTACCTTCTTTTTGCAGAAGTGCGAGAATCTCGCTGTGGTGTAGCACTTCCAAGTCTTCAGCGCCGAAATCTTTGTACTCTTTTCCAAGCGTATGGAAGCAGTGTGGACATGAAGCAATAATTCTCTTTACACCCATTTCTTTGAATGTGGCTACATTCATTTCTGCCATCATTTGGAACAGGTATTCATTGCCCATGCGGCGTGCTGGGTCACCCGAGCATCCTTCTTCCATACCAAGGATTCCAACATCTAATCCCGCTTTGTTGAGTAAGGAAATGGTGGCGCGGGCTACTTTTTGATTGCGCTCATCAAATGATGCGGCGCAGCCGACGAAATAGATGTATTCCGCTTTCTCACCGATCTTGATGTCTAATCCTTCAGCCCAATCAGCGCGTTCATGAGCGCCAAATCCATACGGATTAGAATTGGTTTCTAGATTCCCAAGAGCAACATTGAATTCCTCTGGGTATTCCATTGCTTCCATCATCAAATGACGCCGTGCTTCAGTTAGTTTTGGCACATGTTCAATGTAGACGGGGCAAGCATCAACACAGGCGTGACAAGTAGTACAAGCCCAAATTGCTTCAGGGGTGAAACGAGCAATAATGCTCTCATCAGGTGTTTCACCTTTGAGAAGAATCGGTGCGTGTTCGTTAGCATAGTCTCTGATATTGTGAACAATTTCCATCGGGTTGAGACTTTTTCCAGATTCGTAAGCAGGACAAACATCTTGACAGCGGACACAGTCGGTGCAAGCCCAGCCATCAATCAATTGACGCCAGGTTAGTTGGCTGTATTCGCTAGCTCCAAAAGTTTCAATTTGAAGGTCTTCAAGTAGGACTGCTTTTCCGTCTTCTTTGATTTCCATCGGCAGCATTTTTGCCATCGGCTGAGTATCGTGGAAGAACACATTTGGGAAGGCCATGACAAGGTGCATGTGTTTTGAAAAGGGGATGAGAATGAGGAAGGAAGATATCGCTACCATGTGAGCCCAGTACGACCCAATAACCACACTTGTCGAGAGTCCAAGACCGGCCACCCAAGCACCCACAGGTTCCCAAGTTTGAGAGGGTGATTCTCCTGATTCAATAATAAATGAGGTGCTAGTGATTGTGAAGATTAGGAACAGAATGAAATTTCCTTCAAGTTGGGATTTTCCTTTCAATATCTCAGGAGTGAATACGGCTCGGCGAAGGAATGCAGCAACACATCCTAAAAGAGCAATGAAATATCCAAATTCAACCATGCCATTCCATGGCCCAAGTACGGTGGCTGGCAGGATTTTTGTTGAGAAATAATTCGCTGTTACCAAATCAAACATATCGCTTCCAAGCATCAAAAATCCCCAGAACATCATCACATGCATTGTTCCTACAACTTTTTCTCTAAGCACCTTTTTCTGACCAAGCCAGCCACTCAGCACTTCTTTGGAACGCGCGCCCCATGAGTCGAAACGATTGTCGCTAGCGCCAACCATCACCAGTCGTGTTGCCTTTTGCACTTGGTAGAGGAAAATACCCAGTGATCCACCACCGATAATTAGTAAAATCATCCAGCCAGGAATCCCGGAATAATTGAGCAATAGTGGGTGTTCCATCTTCTCAACTCTAACTACCTGACTTTGGCCAGTCAGGACGAAGGGAGGTTTGGCCTTGAAACAACCGCTGCCACCCAATCGCTAATGGGCGTACCACTCACCGGCCTATCATGGTGACCGCCTCGGCCGCAGGTAAGGCGATACTGTTTGGAGAACATGCGGTGGTCTACGGGGAACCCGCTCTTGCGATTGCAATTGATGCTAGGGTTAGCGTATCATTAGAGCCATGCCAAGGTGATTGGAAAATTGATGGTTACCCGCTAGATAGCAGTCGCCACCCCCATATAGAATATTTGAAAAATGCTATTTTAGGCGATGATTCGCAACCTTACTCTATTCAGATCAACAGCGAATTGTTTCCCGCCGCAGGCCTTGGTTCCTCTGCGGCCTTGTCATCTGCTTGCAGTGCCGCAATGCTGTCAACTATCGGACAACCACTTGATCCAGAGAAGATTTCTGCGCTTTCCCATCTTGCTGAGGCAGCGGCTCAAGCTGGTAGAGCCTCTCCAACTGATACCTCAACTGCAACACTTGGGGGTTGTGTATTTGTTTCAGACAAACGAGAGCAATCCTGCGAGTGGCGTTTCACTAGAAGTTTGGATACACCAGAGGGTGAAAGGACCTGGGAAGTTCATTCAGTGACTCTTCCTCCTTCAGTTGACGATTTATGGCTAGTTGTAGGATATACTGGGATTCACTCCTCTACCGGGGATATGGTTGCTGGGTTAGCGGAACTATTGGCAAAACATCCTGAAAAAATGACCGATATATCTCGTATGGGCGAATTGACTCGAAATGGAATTGATGCACTTTCTAATGGTGATTTTACGATGGTTGGGGAATTAATGGACGAAGCACACCAACTACTCGCGGGTGTTGGAGTATCCTGTCAAGAACTTGATGATATGGTTGAGGTTGCAAGGCGCTCATCCCTTGGAGCAAAGATGACTGGTGCTGGAGGTGGTGGATGCATGCTTGCATTAACCACTAATCCGGAGGAGACATCAGCCGCTATTGAGATGCGAGGAGGACGAGTATTAGTCACACGGTTTGGCGCTCCAAGTGTCCGAATTGAAAATCCCTAGTAAAATTGATTTTTCAATTGGAAAATTGATGGTTACTTATGAAGTAGTCCGTCAACCCATTTATATAGGGTTGGCAGGTGGCGGCGCTCATGGTAAGTGATGAAGAACGCCTGACAGTTGTCAACGTTGTCGCCTCAACAAGGGTGGCAGAAGAATTGAATCTCCCGGACATAGCAATCCAACTGAATTGCGAATATGAACCGGAACAGTTTCCCGGTGTAGTATACCGAGTCGTTGACCCGAAATTAGCAATTCTGATGTTCCGTTCTGGTCGTGCAGTTTGTACTGGCGGAAAGAACAAGGCCAACATTCACACTGGTATTGAGCGCATGATTAACGACCTTCGCGGTGCAGGTATTGAGACCTGGGACAAAGAAGATGTTGAGATTGAAGTTCAAAACATGGTTGCAACTTACGCTTTACACTACCCTGAGGATTACCAAGGCCACGATAAGTGGACCGATGAGCCTCAAGCTGGAGAGCCACGAAAGTTGAATCTTAATAATTTGACATTCCACCTTCCATTCGACAAGGTTGAATACGAACCTGAACAATTCCCAGGTCTAATTTACAGACTTGATTACCCTAAAGTTGTCTGTTTGATTTTCGGCAGTGGTAAGATGGTGATTACTGGAGCTCGCCATAAGTCCGAGATTCTTGAAGCAGTTCAAATCATTCAAGATGAATTGGCTGACCTACTTGAAACATTTGACTGATTTTCAATATTCAAAGAAGATGCAGGGGTATCTCTGATAACACAAAACCCCCTCGGGTGTCTATGGTGGAAGCGTCGTTAGTTGACTCTCTTGGCGATGTTGAAATCCCAAAAACCAACCTATTGGTCGCAGAACTTGTGAAATGGTTCCATAGTAGCATAGTTCTTTTCACAGCCATCGGATGGATTATCCCTTGGCCAAAGGCATGGATATTACTACTAATTTTAGTCCCTTTGATGAAATTCCACTGGGTTACTAATAATGGGGTGTGCGCCCTAACTACTTTGGAACATAAGTTACGAGGAAATCCTAATGCAGGTAATATTGATCAAGTGGGATTCGTGTTTCGCTTTGTTTCCTTTACCTTAGGGAAATATTCTCCATCACAAGATAAAGTAAACAGTATTGCTGAGATTTGTATGTATATTGGATGGTTCGTTGCAGCGTACCGACTCTTCTCTTTGTGAGATGATTTTTATGAAGCCGATAGCGGCAAAATTGATTCGTTTCCTACATCTTCTAGTCTTCATTTTCATTGTCATAGGTTGTGCTCTTCCTTGGTGGCAAGTTTGGGCTATTCATGTTCCCTTGATAATTATCACACGCATTCACTGGCGGTTAAATCAGCGCACTTGTATTTGCACTACTTGGGAGGTTCAACTCAAGGGCGAGGAACTTGTTGAAGAGCATGAAGAAGGTTGGTTTGTCAAGGAGGTTTTTGAAACAGTTACTGGTTGGCGCCCAAGCACTATTTTCACACGTCGGCTGATGAAGGTCTGGATGTATGGTGCTATGGCACTTAGTATTGTGCGATTATGGTTATTTTTCGGATAATAACTCACTTTCCAAGTGTATTATTTGTATTCTACATATTTTCCGCAGAATTCATGTGGGGGCATCATTGATGAACACTAAACAGTCTGCCCATTACATGGGCAAGGATGGTTCCAAGGTTTTGCAATTGAATTCGGCTATACTTTTGGTTCTGTTATTGCTTGCAAGTAATCTAGCAACTTTGAGTCAAAATTCATCTGAACTTGAGGAACAGTTGAGTCCTAGTTCATTTGTTGTCACCTCAAAGGCATCAGGTGGCGATGTTGACGTTCCTTCTTGGAGAGTAAATGACCTTTGGACTTACGATGGATACATGGATGTGGCAACCTTACTTGCCAACAGCGGCGTTTCTTCCAACATCCAGACATTGACCGGTGACCTTGACATGTGGGTCGAAGACATCTTGTTCATGACCGTTGAAAACCAGAGTACGCTGGTCTACAAGGTCCGTTCCCACGCATTGTTCGAGGCGAACGGTGTCAGCTTGGATGGCCAAACCGGTAACCTCGATGTTGACTACGACCAGACCGATTTCATCAGAGTGAGTGACCTTGCAACCGTTGAGATGACTATGGACATAGATGTCACCTTCACTGTCTTCATCTTCAACGTTGATGTCGGACAGATGATAATTACCAACGAATACAGCCCTCCCCGTGAGCAGTACGACTTCCCACTCAAGGTTGGTGAGAGTTGGACTAACAGTTACACCAACGCAGTGACTTGGGCCGGAGATTCAGACTATTTTGACATCCCTGATGACACAGTGAATCAAGCCACAAGTGGCCATGCTGTTGTGGCCTATGGTAATCCTAACGTACCTTACGGGTCTGGATGTGCAGGTTCCTACAATGTAACTTCATACGACTCTAATGGCACTCCAGATGGATTTCAGTGGTGGTGCCCCGCTGTCGGCAACGATGCGTGGCGGCACATAGCGGTTGACTTAGGTTTGGTAATTGATTTCAAGTTAAAATCACATACTCCTCAAACACGCCAAATAAATTTGGATGTAGAGTTGGAAACCCCTGCATGGATTCTAGATGCTTCGCGTGGGGCTTGGGTGAATGTGACGAATCCCGCTGGGTTAGCAGTTGCAGGGCAAGCATTGGAATGGAGGTATGAAGCATCTGGTGTTTCTCATTCTCTAACTACTGCAGCTAATGGTTCTGCTTTCATCGAATTCAATACAGGTAACGCGACCGACCCTTCTCCAACTAATTTTGATTGGGCTAGCCACGGAATTATTGCTTGGGTATCCGCTTCCAATCAGGTTGGTGTGGATACTTTTACGCTAGATGATTCAATCATTACGCTGGATTACAGACCAAATGGGCAGGGAGTTTCAGTTGAGCGTACTAGGGATGGAACTGCTGTAATTTTGAATCCAGCGGTAGGTTTCAATGCTGTCCCAGGTGATTCTTTGGTATTTTCAATACCGATTGAAAATCTTGGTATTTTGGCTGGTCCCGCCACAGAACTATTGGTAACTGGACCTGATGGTACTACCAGTCGCGCATCCATTTCGGGGATATCTGGCCTTGGTACTGGATGGGCACAGGCGTCTTGGGTTGTTCCGTCAACTCAAGCAATTGGGGTAGTTACAATTTCTTTTGAAGTTGACCCCGATGGTTTGATGACTGGTGACCAGAATCAATCCAATAACATTGACACTTTTGACATGTTCATTGGTACAATTCCAACTGCTGATCTAATTCAACCACCAGCAACTAAGACATTGACAAACATTCATTTTGATGGAAGGAATAGTGCTGACTTAGATGGCGGCATGCCTGTATGCACTTTCGTGGTTGAAACATCAATAGCAACCAATGAAACATTTGAGGAAGAAGATTGTTTGCTTGAGAACATGAGTTGGTCAGATGACGGCACATATCGTGTATGGCTCACGGTAACAGATGATGAGAACGATCAAGATTCAACGGTTGTTGATGTTGAAATTCTAAACCGTGCACCATGGGTAAATGTATCTACACAAAATAGTGTTCTTTCAATACCTGTTGAATCATCAGTTATCCTTTTTGCCACAGACTCAGGTGACCTTGATACACTGAATAACGAAGCACCAGTAGATTTCCTTTGGCAATTCCCTACACGCTCAGATGGAGAAGCCTATGAGTGTGAGAGTGGAGTTCAAGTTTCACCTACTTGTGAGGTGACCCCGATGGAAGAGGGGATTTTCACAGTTCAAGTAATGGTTCAAGATGATGATGGTGCGGTCACTACTGCTGATTTCAATCTCGTTGTAACAAATATCGCTCCAAGCGATGCTGAAATGACCATGTGGGATGGGGATGTGGAAATGACTGATGATAGAATCCCTGCTATCTGGCAAGTGAATGAGGATCAAGTAGTTACTCTGAAAGGAACAGTTCATGATTCTCTCAATGATATCGATAGTCTATCCTGGGGGTGGCAACCAGACCGCGACATAGACCCAAATTGGTATGTTGAGACAATTGGAGAAACATCGGCCATTGATGTTAGTTGGAATGAGTCAGGAACTCACGTAATCGCCATGGAAGTTCTTGATGATGATGGCGAAAGCAGTAATGTTGTGAACGGCTGGGTTCAAGTGAAAAACTTACCACCCGAAGTGCAATCGTTTGACAATCAGATGCCTGTAGGCGAGGACCGTGAGTTCTCATTAACTGGAGTCTATAACGACACAGCCTCAGATGTTGAATCGTTGGAAGTTTGCTGGGATGTTGATTTTGAAATTGATTTAGATGAGAATGGAGATGCACAGGATGATTGTGATTTCGTTGGTGCTGATATCACCTACCATTGGTCACTACCAGGAAATAAGACGATTCGATTCCATGTCACTGATAATGACGGTGATTCCGCCTTTGCTTTAGTAAATATTACAGTCGTTAACCTACGTCCTCAGGCAGCAGTGGATGCCGAGAAGGATATCATTTTAGTTGGAGAGGAGTGGGTCGTTTGGACCAATGAAACAACAGATTCAGAATCAGATATGGACCAATTGATTTATAGTTGGGATTTAGACATTTTTGTCGATGCAGATGATGATGGCGACCCAACAAATGACCTAGACATGATTACTGCAAATGGAGAACCATTGCGCTATGCATTTGCAAGCGAGGGTGTGAAGAACATACGCCTCACAGTTTCAGACGAGAGTGCATCTTCATCCGTTGATATTTTGGTGACTGTTGAGCCTGATGTTGTTGGCGTGAAGGGTTGGTTTTCTTCAAACACTGCCGGGGTATCAAATCCGGTAATTATACTAGGATTAGTTCTCGTAGCTCTGCTAGTAATACTCGGTATTTCAACGACTGTGAAGAAAGGACGACGGTCAGAAAATGAATGGCTATCGGGTGGACCACTTTATGATGAGACTTCACCAACCGCAGCACCACCGACTTATGCTTTTGAGCCGGTGCCAGAGGGTTCACCTCCTACTTTGATGCAAGAAAGTCCGCCGGCTGTAGGTGATGGCAATATTGGTACTCAGGTAGACCAGTTATTTGCACCTGAACCTGTTTTGCAAGACCCACCAACCGAAACCGTGCAGGTTTTGGTCCCTGCCTTTTCTACTGACATTTCTGCTATGGACGATATTTTACTTGGTCAGACACAAAACCCCCCTGTCCCTGCTACGGGGTTACCGGCGGGATGGGACATGGAGCAGTGGAATCACTATGGAGCCCAATGGCTCATTGACAATGAATCAACCCCTACCTCAACTGATA
>CAUZNH010000031.1:0-8292 GCA_963581345.1 Candidatus Thalassarchaeaceae archaeon
TTCAACTTTGATGGTTGAGTTTGATGATTTGGCACCCCCGATTATTATTTCTGGTTGGGAATTCTTGTCTAATAATTCCAACATGCCAATTCTAGTACAAACTGATGTGGGTGCCGAATTGTGGTTGAATAGTACTTTGATAGCAATCAATGAAACGGGGATTGCAGAAATACAACTTGCTCTTCATCCCACGTATTGGGTTGCAGGGACTGGAGATCCAAACAATGTGTCTACATGGGATTGGGTTGACTTAAACAACTTCACAATCACCGCACGTGACTTGGCGGGGAATTGGAATAGCCGGGAATTTGAGGTCGCTTATGATGGGTGGGGCGCGCATAACAATGGTCCTGAACCACAGATTGTACTAACCAGTTACGGAGGTATTTCGGATGGTGAGGTTTGGTTGGAGGAAGACTTGATTCCTCCAGACCGCCTGAATGTTAAACAAATACCATTAAGAGTAAATTTTGATGTATACTTTGATACAAAACAAGTATGCACTTACTTCATTGATGAGGCTGGAATTGAACATACTTCAGCTTGTATTTCACAGTATTCACCCCCATGGGGTTTGAATGATTCTTCCCATCTACGTGAGGGCGCACCCCCTCCTCCCTCAAACATTTACATACCGTTCTCATTACAAGTGAATCATACAGGATTAACTGATGGCAGATGGCAGATTTTTGTTGAAACCTTAGACTGGTCAGGTAACTGGGGTTATGAGAATTTCACTTTATTATTAGACCGAAAGGCACCAACAATTGACTGGATCACACCGATGAACAATTCTACTATTTGGAATCATAAAGTGCCTATTAGTTGGAATATTTCAGAAATATCCCACCAATCTCTTACTATTGATGGGGTCGTGGTCAGCGAGTTTTCCACAGGGGACTTGACAATGCAAACTGAAGTTATATTGGATGAAACAGGGTGGCACCAACTCTGTTTGCTTGCTTCTGATTTGACTGTTGGACCATCAGCAAATGTAGTCACTGATTGTATTGATGTCTATCTGACGCCAGAAGCTTACGAACCAACTTTGGTAGCACTATGGGATGGTGGCGTTGTAAATTCCTCCAGACAATTTGTAGACCTACATATTGGCCCAGAACAAGGATGGTCGGTACAAATTTGGGATGGTTCTTCTTGGGTCGTTCAAAATGGTTCTGAACTTTCGAGTGGTGACTTGATTGTTAGCGTTCATCTAAATGAAGGAAATAATTCACTCCGATTTGAAGTAGAAGCTCTTGAGTTAATGTACCTGTTTGAGTTAACAGTTTTACTTGATAGTCGCAGGCCTCACCTTACTATTTCATCTCCATTGGAAGGTTTTGCTACCCCCTTATGGCAATGGAATGTCACTGGAGAGTGTGAAGTTGGATTGATAGTTGAAATCAATTTAGAGTCGGGCTCAAAATATTCAACCCAGTGTGATTTAGAAGGGAATTATTTCGTATTTGTTGACTTTTTAGATAATGAAGGGTTAGAAACAATCACAGTACAAAGTTGGGATATAGTTGATAATTTGGCTATGGTATCACATACAATATTGATTGATAGAAACGCTCCTCGAGCAAGTTTACAATGGTTAGAACCTGGTTGTAAACTAAAACCCGTCTCAACAGTGTTTAATCCCGAGCCAATTGCTTCTTGCCATTTAGAATTGAGAGCTGATTTCCTTGACCCAGATATCTCGTTCTGGTCAATTTCAGTTGAGAGGGATAGGCAATTGATTACCTCCCAGATGGGTGGTTCTTCAGAATCAAATTTTGTAATTATAGACTTAGGTAGTGAAGGAAGACCCGGGACTTGGGCCGCCGAATTAATTGTTGAGGATGCAGCGGGAAACCGGCAAATGTATTCTGTAGATGATCTCTTTGTGTCCCAAGAATCGGCACTTTCAACCAAGGCTTCTACCGCCGGTTCGATGGCTAACATTTTGCTACTACTCGGCTTACTGGTTATTTCAATCTACATTAGTAAGAGAAGACGCTCTAACATTGACCCTTGGTCAGAGCAAATGCCTACCCCTTTGGACCCTGAATTATTGCTTGATGAGCCTGAGATTGATTTGAAGGAACAAGACTTGGATGAACTTTCAATTCCCTCTAGTCATGGTCCAATTGGGGCGCCTCCATCAAGTGACGAAGAGATGGCAATTGCTGATGCAACTATTTTACAAAAGGTCAAAGACAGAAAAAACAAAGAGACAAAAACATGAAACAGGGGTAATAGGGGGGGATATCATGGGGAATCAAAGACTGTCCGCGTTGTTCGCGTCTCTTTTGATGTTCACTTCCATTTTAACCGCGGGTCTTGTTTCAGCATTGGATGGCGATAATGATGGGATAGATGATTCTGTTGATGATTGCCCATTTGCATGGGGTAATAGTAGCATAGATTTCATTGGCTGTCCTGATTTAGATGGTGATGGTAATCCCGATACTGTGTCGGCTTGGGAGGGTGATTGGGATGAATCCGCTCGAGAGTTGTATGATAGTTCTGGCTCATCGAGGGCGGTCGCTTGGGCGCCCGATTCAATCCACCTTGTAGGTGGGGGTGGTGGTGATGTTATTCTCTATAATGCAGCGGGTTCTAAAATATCCGTACTTACAACTATTAGCGAAAATGTACGTAGTTTAAAATTCACTGCCAATGGTTCATATCTAGCAGTCGGTGGATATTTTGACGACGGCTTGAATCAATCATGGGTATTAGTATTGCAAATGGATTGGGCAACAAAATCTGCAACAGTTATCCAAAATCTCAGTTCATATCATTTGGACAGTGTATACGCAGTGGAGTGGTCTAATGATGGTGATTATCTGTATACGGCTGGTGCTGATCAACAAATCAGAAAGTTTGCAACAAATAATTGGTCAATGGTTGATAACTATAGTCGGATAGATAGTATCTACAATCTAGCAATTAGCCCTGATGATAGATTGATTGCGAGTGTACATGGTCAAGAAGTTTCAGTATTTTGGACCGGTAATGGTACAGAATATTTCAACTATCACAATCATTCTGGAACTACATTAGCTGTGGCTTTTAGTCCCGATGGAAAGTGGGTAGTGACAGGGTCAGACGATACTTGGATTCATGTATACAATATTTCTAATGGGAGTCGCCATACCGGGTGGGATGCGGGTCAAAGAGACATTAACCAGATTTCATTTGATTCAACTGGTAGTTTTATGGCACTAGCGAACGATGGGTCAAGTGCCTATGTTTATCGCACAAGTAATTGGAGTTATATTGGAAGTTTTGGTGATTTCTCAGGTTCTTGGGGAGGGAACAACCGAGGAACTCGCGCCATAGATTGGTCTCCCGATGGCCTCAAAATAGCATTTGGTCAAAATCGAGGTAGGACTACTGTTTACATTCTGCCAGAAGGGCATCATCAACTCAAAGGAGATGTGACCGGTCAATTGATGTTGGACCGTTGGAGGTCGAACTATCTGATAGAGGGTAAACCTCTTTCACATGAAAATCAAACGACCTCGCAAATGACCCAGGATTTATGTAATGGTGAAGATATCATCGGTGCTAATTATTCCTTTAAAGAGTCAATTGCAGCCCCATTTGCAAATTATTCCTCAACCGGTTTACTTGATTGCACATCAACTAATAGAGAATTACTTGAAGTGCCTATTGGTAGAATGCCTGCTTCTTTCTTCGTCAAATCAGGTGGACTTGCTGAAGCATGCCTAAAGAAAATCGGTGGTCTTTCAATGGCTCAATTGAGATATATTCTTTCTGGGGGTAGTGTTTCAGCGATGGTTCAATCCGGATGGGCTCCAGCAATGCATTGGGGTAGCGTAGTCCCTAACGATGATGCAGATGGGGTAAGAGAATGGAGTGATTTTGACTCATCCTGCCCTCAAGAGGGAATCCATATTTACCAAAGGTGGGATAATCGTTCTGTTCCAATGATGGCAGAACGTCTTTTCACTTGTACAGGTTGCCAATTTGATGAGAATTTCTTCGCTAGTACTAGTTCACGATATAGATTCAATGAAGAATCAAGAAGTGATATTCTTTTTGCTGTATCTCAGAATGATGATTCTCTTGGATTTACTGAGATGAGGGTAGCAGATAATTACTCAGGGGTTTGGATTGTTCCTATCGCTGATAATTGGACACATAGCGCCAAGGATCACATTGCTGCAGGGGGAGTTGCAGTAATGCCATCATATGAAAATAGTTCAAATGGGACTTATCCAGCACAATCTGATTACAATTTCATAATCAACCGCGCTCATTTAGATGATCGGTTAATGCTAATGAATTGGATGTTAAGTGATGATGCTCAGAATGAGTGGGATAGCATGGGATTTGTCCGGTTAAGTTCATTGGCTAGAGTAGATTCTTGGGCAAGATTAGGGATTGATGCCACACATCTCCTTCCTGACGATGATGCCGATGGGATTTGGAATGGGGACGATTATTGCTCAGGGACTTGGACTGGTTGGCAAGTAAATGAAAATGGATGTGCCGAACACCAAATTGATACAGATGGAGATGGATACTTCAACCATGAAGATGATTGTATTAATGTGAGCGGGACCTCTCTGTGGCCCGCAATTGGGTGCATTGATGCTGATGGAGATGGTTGGACTGATTCTTCGGATGCTTTCCCTGCGGATCCTTCTCAATGGGCTGATGGTGATGGTGATGGTTATGGCGACAATAGTTCGGGCATAAACGCTGATGATTGTCCAATTTTTGCAGGTAACTCAACCAACGACCGACTTGGCTGTCCTGATACAGACGGAGATGGTTGGTCTGATGCTGATGGTGATTGGGCTCATTCTGATGGTGCTGATGAATTCCCAACTGATGATACACAGTGGATAGATAGTGACGAGGATGGATACGGCGATAATTATTCTTTTACTCTTGATGAAAATGGATTGAGGATTCAAAATGGTGATGCATTTGGTGACGATATTTCCCAATGGTCAGACCGTGACGGGGATGGATTTGGGGACAATGATATAGGGCAAACAAGTGATGATTGCCCAGATGCCGCAGGTAGTTCAACTGTGGATACTGTTGGTTGCCCTGATGATGATGGTGATGGCTATTCAAATTCAGCCGATTTGTTTCCAAATGAGGTAACCCAATGGGCAGATAGTGATGGTGATGGCTATGGCGACAATTGGGACGGAGCGAGTCCAGACCAGTGTTTAGAAACCCCGTTATTTGAAGTGCCATATGTTAACGATGAGGGGTGTGGACCTTCCGAGAGAGATACTGATTCAGATGGTGTGAAGGATGATATTGATCAATGCCCCAATACTCCACTTGAACAAGCCGCATTTGTGAAAATGAATGGTTGTTCGGAAGCCGAAAGTGATGATGATGGCGATGGGGTTTACAATACCATAGATGGCCCCGACGGAATTTACAAAGATGATTCAACACAATCCGCAGACAGTGATGGCGATGGTTATGGTGACAATCCCAATGGGACAGAGGGGGATTCCTGTCCAGCTATTCATGGTACTTCAACTGAAGATCGTTGGGGCTGTATAGATACAGATGGTGACGGATACAGTGACCCTGGTTCCGGATGGGGATTATCTGATGGCGCCGACGCGTGGGAAACTGAAGATACCCAATGGTCTGATTTTGATGAAGATGGTTATTACGATAATTATGACAATACAGCTTGGACGGCTACTCGTGAATCTGATTGGCCAGGTAAGTACGTGGTGGGCGCTAGATTTGGGGACAAGTGTCCTTTAAACGCTTCAGATTCTGCATACCCTGATCCAGGTTGTCCTGTTCAGCAAGGTGTAATTTTAGATTATGGTAATACCGATTCATCAGAGGGCGGTCTTCCATTAATGTTAATTGTGATTGTATTCTTAGTTACTTCCGGCATTATTGGTTTAGTAGTTGCAATTGTAATGAAACAGAAAAAGCCGAAGAAGGGAAAATCAACAAGCAGGTCACAGCAATCTCTAGAAGTAGAGTCAGCAATGAGTGCTGAGTCTCTAGAACCTCCTAATTGGGAAATTCAAGGGGTTGTTGGGGATGATGATTTTGAATGGCTAGAATGGCCAGAGCAAAGTGACATTTGGTGGTTTAGAGATGATAGCGGTTACTGGGCTCAATGGGAATGATGCCAACCGCTATGAATAACCGCTCTTTCGAACAGCCATGGAGATAGCGCAGATTGCGGTTTTAGGCGCAGGTCAGATGGGGAATGGGATTACTCAGGTTGCTGCATGTGCAGGTTATCAGGTTGTGATGATTGATGTTGAACAAGATTTTGTTGATAGAGGATTGCAAACTATTGAGAACTCTTTGGCAAAATTAGTTTCAAAGGAACGGATAACCCAAGAAGAAGCAGATTCTGCTCGTTCAAATATTTCAATATCCACAGACAAAAAGGCAGCGGCCGAGGCAGATCTTGTTATAGAGGCAATTCCAGAAATCCCCGGATTGAAGTTTTCAACCTTTGAAGAATTAGATGGCATCTGTAAACCAGAAACCATTCTAGCGAGTAATACGAGTAGTATCAGCATTGACGAGATTGCTGCTGCAACAAACCGCCCAAGCAAAGTGATTGGAATGCATTTTATGAATCCAGTTCCGATTATGAGGTTAGTAGAAGTTATCACGGGTTCAAAAACGGATGAAGAGGTGTCATCAACGGTGGTTGAAGCTGCTGAAAGAATGGGTAAGGTTGCTCTATGTTGTAAAGATTCACCTGGCTTCATTTCTAACAGGCTTCTGTGCCCGATGTTAAACGAAGCAGTGCTTGCACTCCAGGAGGGTATTGCTGAACCAGAAGCAATTGATGGGATTATGACACTAGGAATGAATCATCCCATTGGACCACTTGCACTTTGTGATTTAATTGGACTTGATACCGTTTTACACATTATGACCGTTCTCCACGATGGGTTTGGGGATGACAAGTATGCCCCTGCAGATTTACTAAAGGAAATGGTAGACCAAGGTAAACTGGGGCGTAAGAGTGGCCAAGGGTTCTATTCATATTCTTGAGAAAATAATTAATTTCAAGCAAACTTTGTTTAGAGCATCTTTCTGATAATTACTTCTACTTGAGGCAATTATGATAAGAGGGTACTACGGGGTGCCCTTTGGGTTAGATGTGGTAGGTACAGAGAAGGTAGAAATTCGGACATTGAAAGTTGGGCGATACTGCGCAGTTGATGATAGTGCTTACAAGATTCTGAAGATTTCAAAGTCAAAGCCCGGCAAGCACGGAAGTGCAAAGGCTAGGCTTGATTTAGAGGACCTTTTTACCGGTTCAAAAAGAAGTCATGTAGGTACAGTAACTGATAAGATTAGTGTCCCAGTTATTGAGAAGGGTTCAGCAACAGTAACTCATATTCAAGGGGTGGATGTTCACGCAATGGACGCAAAAACATTCGAAATGATGGTCCTACCTCTTGAGGATGGATTGAACATTGAATCAGGTGGGGAAATCATGTGGATGGAAGCACTAGGTAGATTCAGAATCATTCGTGACCATTGAGGTCCTCTGATTTTAGAGGAATTGATTTGAAGGTGGTCGGGTTCGACTAACACGGGTACACGGAGCGGAGGTAACGATATGTCAGTAAAACGCTCAGCATACCGTCAGCCGGTTACAGCTGACGGTTTGAAGGCAATTGAGGACGGAACTCTAACTTGGCTTGACCAAGATATGTACAAGAATCTCAATACAGGTGTTCTCGAACAATATCTTGAGGAAAAGAATCTTGAAGAAGCCTTTGAAGTAAGTCACTGGTCACTTGGGAAAGTCCTCATTGGGATTCTGATTGGCGCAGTTTTCAGCGGTGTTACAGCGTACATAGGCTTGAAAATTGGATTAGCAGTTTCTGCTGCTTGGTATATTGCTTACCTACTGGGGATGGCTCTTCGATGGTCACCTTCTGAGGTTAATATTGCAACAAGTGCAACCACAGGCGCAACCCACGCATCTACCGGGTTCATTTTCACATTTCCAGCAATATTTTTGTTAGCCTCTAGTCCTAATTATGAGGTTGGTGGAGGTCACCTGATAAGTAGCGTTGACACCTTTCAGTTGGCATTTATCGGAATTATTGCATCAATGTTTGCAGGTTTCCTAGGTGTGATGTATTTTATCATATTTAGACGGGTTTGGTTAGTAGAAGATCCTTTACCAATGCCTGGCTTTGAAGCAACTCTCGTTCTACTTGATATCGCTTGTGACGTGTCTAGCGGTGCCGCAGAACAAGCAAAAGATTCTCTCAAAACAGTTGGGATATCTACGGT
>CAUZNH010000032.1:0-8100 GCA_963581345.1 Candidatus Thalassarchaeaceae archaeon
AACAACTCACTTTACTCAACCAGTAACCTCATTTTCAGCGGCCTCTTTACTTGATGAGATGAGGTTAGAAGTTGAACCTGAACCAATATCTTCTGAAGAGACTACTTCAAATGACGAGCCTCTAGAATCCATAGTAACTGCTGATAATGAAGAAGGAGATTTCGCCCTTCCAAGTTGGGCAACAGCACCATCGGCCAACATGGATGATGAGCAGCCAACCACCACTTTCCAAGAAGATGCTTCAACTCTTGATGTAGATGCCCCCGATCCTTCTGATATTACTTCTGAGCAAACGGAGGTTGTTGAGGATGCTGATTCCCCTGAGCCTGAGGTTGAACCTGAATATGCTAGGCTTAATCAGCCGACAGTAAACTATCGTAGTAAACAAAAGAGACGAGTTAGTGTACCGCAAAAACCTGACATATTACAATTTGAAAAGGCATCAATGCATTATGCAGCAGCAAATAGTAAGCAATTTGAAGGGCAATTAGTAGACTCAGGCTACGAGGCGATAGATAGTTCGGTAACTGCCCTGAATTACAAGAAAGATGAATTTCGTGAAGTTGGTGAGTGGGAAACTGATGAAGAGAGAAACTGGGAGGTGCTTGAGATTCGAGGTATGAGTGCGGCTGTTGATAATTCAAGGTCTCTACGCCATGGTGTGGAATCGTCGAAAACCTCTTCAATTTCTGGTGTTAATACACGTCAATGGGGTGCTGCTGTGGTTAGCGCTTCAGAAGAAGCCCCAACAGCACTTACACCTGATCTGGTAACTAATCCACTTGCTAGAGAATCAGCTATCCGAATTCAGAAGTCAAAGACCCTAACCCAAATGTTGGTTGGCACCGAATTAGAAGCTCTTTATGCCGACCGTAAACAAATGGTTAAGCGAGCTGGTATTGACTTAAAGATTCTAGAGCGAATCAATAGTTTGGCTGATAAAGGCCACCCAATTCATCAAATTGTTGACCGCATCGAGGCTAACTCAAAGGAGGGATTGAAACTGCTTGCTGAATTAGAGAAGAAATCAGTAATTGTAAATGATTTAATCAACCGAATTAATATCCAAGAAAATCGCTCAGTAATTGATTCAACAGTTGCTGTCAAATATCGTACTCAACTTATTCAATTCGAACACATTAAAAAAATAGAATCAATGTTGAATGACTTCGAGAGTTGATTATCCCAATATGATTGAAAATAAATTGATAATTTAGGAAATATGGTGGAAGGTATGGCTAGGCGAACACTTCTTCAACAACAACTGGAGAAAAGCAAGCGGTTATTGTCAGAGCGAAAGTCAGAGTTGACTAGTTCAGAGTCAGAGTCACCTCAAGCATCACTTGGAAAATATATTCGACGAGGAAATTCACCTCCTGTGGGGAATCCATTTGATGGGCCATTTTTACATTCAACATCAACTGCAGTCAAAAAGAGAACTGGTGATTTTGGTACCATCGCTTCTCAAAGGCTTCAGAGAATGCGACAGGGTGTGGAAGCAGATGCGCCAATGATTGATACTGACCAAGCACCATCTGCGACTAATCCAAACTTTCCTGCTTGGGTCGGTTCAGATGTTGAAGATATGGATACAAGAAACGTCTCAACACCGTTGTGGCGGGATGTACTCTCTGAGCAGAGAGAGCATGTGAGACCAACTGAGTCTGCTCGCCAGCATCATTCTGAACTTATTGGGGAAGTCCCTCCACCAGTTGAATCACCGTTGAATAGGGTTGCAGAAGAACTGGCAATAGGTCGTCCTGAATGGCCACCTATCTTCACACCTAATCAAAACTTCACATGGGGTAATTGGCAGGTAGGGCCTAACAACCGATTGGCAAGTACTGCCGGTAATGAGGTGATAACCCACCCATCTGACCGAGCAAATCCGCTCATCATCTTTGGAGGCGAGGGTGTTGGGAAAAGTCATCTATTGAGAGCGATTGGTTCCTCGATGCATACTAGGTCACCTGAAGCCGAAGTGCGAATCATTGTTGGTAGTTCATTTCCATCTCAGTTATCTGACGATTGGATAGATGCCGTTCAGGGCTGTAGCACACTGCTTATTGATGATATTCAAATGGTTAGTCAAGACAGCGAAGAAAACCTCGGCATCATTATTGACAGTTGTCTAAATTTTGGGGTTCAAGTTGTAATCACTTGTAGTGGAAACTGCAATTACTCTGGGATATTAGGTGGTGCACTTAGGTCATCTGTCCCGACCACTCTTGAGAATCCTGATGTCATGACATTGGTTCTATTTATGAGAAACCGAGCATTGGTGAGAGGCCTTTCTCTATCCGACGAACAATTACGGGTAATTGCTGTTGCAGCGGATAAAGATTGGAGTGTAGCAGAATCTGGTTTTGAGGCGGTAGCACTAGCAATCGAGGCTGGGGCCGAGCCGTTTGGTGTCGAAGATATTGAGACAATACTTTCAGGAGAAGAATTGGTAATGCGGGGTGATGATGGCCTAATTGCCTGGGATACTGAGAGAACTGGGCAGCAAATTGTGCGTGAGGTGCTAGACCATGTACTACCAAAGGAGAGCCAACCAAATGTAGATATTATCAGTGAATTGGAATCAATTGTTGATGATTATCAGCCTCCCGATTTAATGCCAGATACTAGTAGAGATGCCGTTGATTCACTGATTGAAAGGCATCTTGGCCGTGAGAAAGGTGCACTGGAGGATGCTCGTGACAGGATTGAATTGTCAGGGCTTCCCACAACATTAGAAGAACCGAGAGGTGAAGTCCCCAATATTGAATTGACGAGTGAAGGATTCCTTGATCGGTTAGAGTCTAGACTCCGTCGGCATCAAGATGAGTTATTTTCCTTACATAGTCAGATGGAGGATATTTCCTGTAAAATTGAGGATGCTGAACCAAAGGATTTGGTTGAAATGGCAGATAAAATGCTTGAAATTGAACGCAAACTATCTCGTATTTCAAAGTTAGGAGCCGGTGAATCTCTGAAAACGAGGACTAAGCCAGAGCGCCCTTACGAGGCCGCTGGGATAGAAGAATACATCCCGGAAGCGGATTGGAATATTGATGAAGAATCAGTATCTGCAGACGATTTGTTAGTGCCTGTGGCCCCACTGCACCCAGTGGTAATTCTTAGGACCGCAGACCCTGCAGAAATGAGTCATTCTCCAACTTAGAAGAGAGATGAATTTAACTTAGAGATTTCTAAGTCGTTCAAATGAACCTGAATCCCTTTTCTGCAATTCGGTCGGCTTCTAAATTCAACTTGATTGAATTACCATTAATTACGATTGCATCATCGTGGTCTATACCAGGGCACAGTGCTTTGGTTTTCTCCCAAGCCCTCTCTGAAACTACATTTTCCCGCCAAAATGGGAAGGCTGAACATTGAGCTGGTTTCACCTCATAAATGCTGCAAGTTTTCTCTCCTGTTAAGTAGATACAACGCCCATCTTCTGGTTTAGATTCTAGCACAAATCTTCCATCAAAACTAGTCCGACAGTTTTCCGTTAGCCATTGTTTCAAACTAATGTCAAAATGATTAGCAATTCTTTCAGCATCTTCGCGGGAAAGGTATACTATTCCACCTGGCTCATCACAACAGCGCCCACAGTCCGGAAGACAAGTGAAATTGACACCACTCTCCCACCAAGGCTCCTCCTGGCTGCCAAATCTTCGCTTCAACCTAGACATGTTCCCAGTTGCAGGGGTGGGCTATGTGGCTGTAATTGTTATGTCTGGGTTGAGACCGTGAAAATAATTTTTTTTTATCTTGGTGTTCATCGATTCAGTTGATGCGTTTTGCGATTCTCATTGCGTTGCCCTTATACCGACGACTAGACTGAGGTGAATTCCCGGAGGAGGTGATTGCCAAATGAGTGACAGTGAGGATGAAGCAACATTGTTTGAAGTTAAGGAGAGTCACTTAGATACTGGTTTGAGAGGTATCCCAGTCGGCACTTGCCGCACTTCATTCGTTGATACAATGAAAGGAGTTCATTATGTCGGTTACCCAATTACTGACCTTGCTGAAATGGATCCTGAAGATATCATCTTCCTGCTTTTTGAAAAGCGTTTACCAAATCGCCATGAATCTCAGGAATTCCGAAAAGATTTGTCGGCTAGAGCAGAAGAGATGCCTGCGGGTACACTTCGAGTTCTAGAATCGCTAACTCCGGGGAGTGGCCATCCAATGGATTGGTTAGCACTCGGTATCCAAGCATTGGGGATTGCTGATACAACAGGTGATGTCCGAGAAGATGGCCTCAATTTAATTGCAAGAATGCCGGAGTTAATGGCAACAATTTTCCTTTTACGTGGCGGTCATGGATTGCCAGAATCAGGTAGTGAACCAGAAAGGGGAATGGTTGAGAATTTCGTCCATTTATTGGGTAAATCAGGCGAAGATTCAGACCAGATGGTTCGCGTGCTACGTACCTTCTTGGTTTTGCACATGGACCATGGCGGTGGCAACCTATCCACCTTTTCAGGAAAGTGTGTGGCTAGCGGTAAGGCTAGTCTATACGCATCAATGTCAAGTGCAATGAATGCGCTTTCAGGGCCGTTGCACGGAAGAGCTAATCAGTCGTGCCTTGAGTTTATCCAGAGGATTGGTACTAGTGATCCTGACAAGGTGGAAAAGTTCGTTCGTAGTGAATTAGCGGCTAAGCGCCCCGTTTACGGTTTTGGTCATGCAGTGCTTCGGGCAGAAGATCCTAGAGCAGCGGCTCAAATCGCATTAGGTTCAGAGATATGTCCTGATGATAATAATTTCAAAATCGTGAAGGTATTAAGGGAAATTGCACCAAAAGTATTGGGTGAAAACCCACGAATAAGCAACCCTTTTGCGAATGTTGATGTTGCATCAGGGACACTATTACACGCTGTAGGATTCCATAAACCAGAGTATTTCACAACTTTCTTCGGATGGGCTAGAGTTGCAGGAATTAGTGCGCAAATTCTTGATGAGCGTAAGGCAAGAGGTGGTCGTGGAGTACCTATTTACCGGCCAAAATATATTGGTCGTGACCAGCCTGTTCAGCGGCTTGAATAATCTAACCAGTCATTTCACAAAAATTTGGTTTTACCAGCACCACGGTGACCAATTATTCGCGGTACTTCCCATGGGATTTGGTTTTCGCTAGTTGCGGCCATTAATTGATCTACAGAGCGGCTCCATTGCCATCGATTTCTCTGGGCTGAAAGGAATTCTTTTCGGCTATCATTTGTCATTTCATGCCACGGGATGTGCTGGCCGTCAAAAAGCGGTTCACTAGCTGGCCTAGTTATCCTAGGTGAGCCGTCTGGTAGATGTGTGATTTCTGGAGATGCATCATCAGTGAGAGCCGTGAGCCCGGCATCAAGAATCAACTTTTCATGGGGTACCCGAACTGGCCAAACGAAGGCAGGAAATCCTTTCCTTGCTTTGGTCAATTTATCAAGTCCTTTTCCTGAAAGGGAAACAGTCGTGCCTAATGTAAGGTGACGATTCATACCATGGAGATAATCTAGAGTACAGGGAATCATTGGGGCTCCCCATTTCTGATGTTTTCTCATTAATCTTGGAAGTGAGTGGGCAATAAAAGACGGTGCTGCAACTGCTCTTTGGAATGTACCTGAACCCCATTCCCTCAATCTTGGCATTAGCCTCGCTTTGGGGTATTGCCATCCCGCTGCTTTAACTGCAGATAGGAATTTTTTGTCAAAGGAATATAGGACAGTGGTTCCTTCTGGAAGTTCAAATTGAGCAATGGCATCATCAACCATTTTTATCATAGATGAAATGTATTCAACCCGTTTTGAACCACCTCTCCAACCCCCTCCAACTCCACTACTAGGGTGGGGTGATTTCAGTTCAATACAAACTGTCTTGCCTTGTTCTTGCCAAGGGGTTGTGAAATCTTTTCTTGCCAGTAAATCATCAAATCTATCTGAAAATGGCTTCATATCGTCACTACTCAATAATTCAACATAATTATCATCTTTTGTAGTGTTATCATGATGCAGTACCAATTCCCCATCAGTAGTTAATCGGAGGTCAAATTCAACACCATCAAAATGATTGATGCCATAGCAAAGTGCTTCAACAGAATTTTGTCTCGGTTGTTCCCAAGTCACACCCACTCCCCCTTACTCTCCGTTACAGGGTCTACACTTGAACCTAAAGGGGTGTTATTGTGATTGGTGGAACCATCATAGTCTGTGGGTGCCTTCGGAGAAACATGGCAGATAGTGAAGGAAGTCAATCTATGAGTGATACGGCTACTGCGGTTGGGGAAATAGTTGGTTCACAAATAGCTGGCGACTCAAAACAGGTTCGCGGCTATTGTATGTATGATTGGGCGAAATCCGCGTTTGAAACCAGCGTTACAACTGCTATTCTTCCGGCGTGGTTTGCCTACCTTTTCTTGGAAGCGAATGGCATCTCAGTATCAACTGGATTCGGAGAAATGACCTCAGATACTTTCTGGGCTTGGGCTGTTACTGGCGCTGCCTTACTGGTGGCTGTACTAAGTCCTGGATTTGGTGTAATAGCAGACAGAACGAAAATCAAGATTAAAATGTTGAAAATTCTAACTTGGGTTGGGGCAGGTTCGGTCACCTTACTTGCGTTAGCCCCGCTATTTTCAATATCATACCAATGGGTATGGCTATTTGTGATGTTTTTGTTTGCAAATATTGGATTAAACGGTGCTGGAGTATTCTACAACTCCCTACTGCCTCACCAAGGCTCAGAGCAACAAATGGATGGCATTTCTAACAAAGCGTACGCATATGGGTACCTTGGTGGTGGGTTACTATTGGTGTTCCACTTAGGCCTAGTTATGGGTGTTTCAGGTGCTTGGGTGATTCCATTCTGTATGGCCACTTCAGGACTCTGGTGGTTTGGATTTGCGTTTTGGACATTTGCAACAGTACCTGAACCAGAAATTGAAAATGAGGTTGAAGATTTGGATGTTGCATCTGCCACCAAATTGGCAATAAAAGAATTGAAGAAAACATTGAGTGAATGGCGTTCATTCAAGACCTTATTCATTTACATGCTTGCATATTTCTTCTTCATTGATGGAATCAACAGCGTAACAGCGCTTGCAGGGGTGTACGGAGTTGCTGTCCTCGGTCTTTCAATCACCGATCTTATTATCACAATTGTTGTAATTCAATTCGTCGCTTTCCCATCCGCATACGTCTTCACTTGGTTAGCTGGAAAAACATCAACCAAGAAAGCGCTAGTGGTGTCTTTAGTTGGTTGGTGTTTCATGATAGGAGGTGCCCTTGCTTTTGCACCATTAGAATTAGAAAACCATGAAGATTATGATTTCCAGTTTGATTCGGTGGATGACTATTACGAAGTCAGAATGCTTGACTATGAGGTTCTTGGAGACGGCTCATCAGACCGAGCTCTTGAAGCACAATTTGGCCACTTTTTACCGACTGAAGAAGGCGGTGTTGGTAATGCTTCAGATGCAGAAGTGATACACTTTCTTACATCACTAGGAGATACGCGATTTTCAGCTTCTGTGAATGAGAGCAATAGCCTTGACGAGCGACGAACCGCGTTAGGTATTGACCACCCAACTAGTCTTGGTGATGGTAAACTCGATTCTATTGGTATTAAGGCAAGAGAGTTGGTGTGGGCTCCACTAGGACTTAGTGTAACAATGCAATTTCTATTATTGGGATGTCTTGCTGGAGTTCTAATGGGTGGTTCTCAAGGACTCGCTCGAAGTCTATTTGGGAAAATGATTCCAGAATCTAGGAGCACAGAGTTCTTCGGATTTTTCGGATTCTTTGGTAAAGTAGCCGCGCTGATTGGACCTATGATGTATGGTATACTGTCAACGATGTATGACAGCAGGGTAGCTGTAGCCAGTTTGTCAATTCTGATAATTACGGGGACAGTCATGATGTTCTGGGTTAATGTTGAGGATGGTATTGCGGTAGCGAAGGCAGAGGATGTAAGAAATCGAGCCAAGAAGGCTGACAGTAGCGATTAGGACATGCTAACCTCCAACAACTGTTGAAGGATTTCAGCCGAAAATTCGGTCAAGTATTAGGGCAACTTCGAATAGAATTAGCATTGGTCCTGCGACAAGAAACATCGACAGTG
>CAUZNH010000033.1:0-8018 GCA_963581345.1 Candidatus Thalassarchaeaceae archaeon
ATTCTCGGAATTGATTCTAGTGCACCTGAAAATGCCTCAATTGCTAATTGTTCGCGACCAGGAACAGTTGGTGCTATCTTTCGCAAGTGGCGGGCTAAAGCCATTTGAGTTGCGCCGCCACCGGGTAAAATTCGTAGGTCTCTAACAAGACCACAAGCAATCGCTGATGCATCATCAAAGCCTCGTGAGACTTCGTCAATTCGAGTTTTACTAGTACCACGCACAATCAGTGTGAGTCCTCCCTTTTCGCTACCGATGAGTTGCATCTGTGAGACACCATTCCAATTCTGAGTGTTGAGTGATGTGAAGTTACCAAGATCTTCGGGCTTGGCTAAAGTGGGCTCGTGGACTACCAATGCTCCTGTGGTTCGGGCTAGCAATTCTAGGTCAGGCTTCTCAATTCTACGGTACGCTGTGATTCCTGCGGCAAGTAACATGTTACGAGCATCGTCATCTATTCCGTCACGTGCGCATAGTAGGTTACAGCCGGTTGCAGCAATGACATCTACACGATTCTGAATGTCTGCCATCTCTTGTTCATTAAGAGCTGATGTCATACCAATATCAGTGACTTTGAGATTGATATCAAGATCAGGTTTTCGGCGGGAAATCCCACCATCAAGAATTAGAATTTTACCACCCTCTGGAAACATCTCCATCTCAATGTGAATAGGATCTTTTGCAATCACTAGTCCTGACACCAATTCGCTCTCAGTACTAGGTCGACCACCATCATTTACTTTCTTTATAAGAGTTGAATCAGCCTCAATTTTACCATTTACCTCCATAGCTAATGAAGTAGCAGCAGAAACTGCAAGTTGTGAGAGGTGACGGCGAACACCTTCGTCTGATTTACCAGATAATGAAGTCATTACTGAGCGAAGTGAATCCTCTTCAGTAGCTTCTTTTGACATCTGTTGAAGGTGACTCATGGCTTCCTTACTTGCCAACCGATACCCTTTCTCAACTAGGGTTGGATGAACTCCCATCTCAATCAACTCTAATGCATTCTGCAGTAATTCTGCAGTCAAAATGACTGTACTTGTGGTGCCATCTCCAGCCTCTCGGTCCTGAGCACTAGACTGGGCTATCAGCATCTTTGCGGTTGGATGTTCAACCTTGGCGGTTTCAAGTACTGTAACACCATCATTGGTGACGGTTACTCCTCCTTCACCGCTGACCAACATTTTGTCAAGACCCTTCGGACCTAAGGTGCTACGAACTGCATCTGCCAATGCAGAAGCGGCGGCAACATTGTTTCTCAATGCAACACGACCTTGTGAACGCTCAGTCTCACTGAGTAGAGACTCGTGCTCTTGAGTTACCATTAGCCAAGCCGAGAGACGGGTGTGTCTTAAGGCCGATGGACGGGTGATAGTGTGGTGAAATAACCTTCAACATCGGCCAAAACTTGGGAAGAATTATTATTTTGAGATATTAATTCTGAATGTTACATACTTGGTACATGAATATAGTGAATCACAAGGGTTCATATATGGCTGGCTATTCGTACTATACAACCACAGGTTAACAAGTGAGAGATTGACATGTCAGAAAAAGAATTTACAGCGGGTGGAGAAGACTGGGAAGAGCGACTCCTAGAGCAACTCTCGAAGATGTTTAACGACATGGGTATGCCAATGGATACAGAAACAATTCGAGGTATGATGGACCAAATTCGTAGTCAATTTGAAGAAAATGGTATAGACCCGGAAAAGATGGCTGGTGAAAATATCGAATTGAACTTGGAAGCAACCATGCATGACCTAGCAAAAATGATGGGAGGTAAGTTCCCAGAAAAAAAGCCAGTATCAATAGAAGTAGATACGTTGGAAGAAACAAAATCTGATTCTGAAGTGTTGATACCAGTAAATGAAGAAGATACTTTCATTGATGGCGACAAGATGATCCTGACTCTTGATTGTAGCCGAGTTGATGAGATTGATGATAGCGGTGTAGGTGTTGAAGTCGTTCTCACCAATGACAACTCAGTTGTCAGTGTAATGGTTGAAGGCAGGCCAAGGCCAGTACGAAAGTACAACATTGGCAGAGTTGTTGAAGCGATGGATGGATGGTCGCTTAACAACGGAATATTAGATATGACTCTTATAATTTGAAGGATGTGAAATAAATGGCAAAAAACCCAGTAATTGGAATTGATTTAGGAACGACAAATAGTTGTGTAGCGACTATTGAAGGTGGCGAGGCGATAGTAATCGCTAATGCCGAAGGAGCGAGAACAACTCCGAGCGTAGTCGCTTTTGCAGCAGATGGCGAGCGCATGGTTGGTGTAACTGCCAAGCGCCAAGCAGTAACCAACTCTGAACGTACCATTCTTTCTGTCAAGAGAGAGATGGGTAGCGATTGGACTCAGAAAATTGATGATGCTGAATACACCCCTCAAGAAATTTCAGCATTCATTCTTCAGAAGATGAAAGCAGATGCTGAAGAATATCTTGGACAAGAAGTGAAGCAAGCTGTCATCACCTGTCCTGCATACTTCACTGATGCTCAGCGAAAAGCAACAAAAGATGCTGGTAGAATTGCTGGCCTAGATGTCCTGCGAATCATCAACGAACCAACCGCAGCCGCACTTGCTTTTGGAGTTGACAAGGAGGATGACCAGACCATTCTAGTCTACGATTTGGGTGGCGGAACCTTCGATGTATCTGTCCTAGAAATCTATCTAATAGATGGACAACCACAAATTGAAGTCAAAGCAACTGCCGGAAACAACAAACTCGGTGGCGATGATTTTGATGAGGAAATAATCAAGTGGGCTGTTGCTGAATTCAAGAAAAGCAGTGGCATTGACTTGTCAAAGGACTTGCAAGCGATGAGCCGTCTCAAAGAATCAGCAGAGAAAGCAAAAATCGAACTCTCGGGAACAGCCCAGTCACAAATGAATCTTCCATTCATCACTATGGTGGACGGCCAACCTGCCCACCTTGACCTAACCCTTTCACGGGCAAAGTTTGAGGATCTAATCAGCGTACTCATTGAAAAATCAATGAAGCCAACTCGTCAAGCGGTCAAAGACGCAGGGATTACAGCCGCTGAAATTGACAAAGTCTTACTGATTGGAGGCTCAACTAGAGTTCCAGCAGTGCAAGAAGCGATTGAGAAAGAACTCGGAAATAAAACTTACAAGGGAATTAACCCTGATGAGGCTGTTGCTCTTGGTGCAGCACTTCAGGCTGGAATCATCGTTGGTGATGATGCGGTAACCGATGTACTTCTACTCGATGTCACACCACTTAGCCTTGGAATTGAAACTCTTGGTGGGGTAACTACTCCAATGATTGAGCGTAACACAACAATTCCAACAAAGCGCTCTGAAACTTTCTCTACTGCAAGCGATAATCAGCCAGCGGTTGAAATCCATGTGCTACAAGGCGAGCGAGAATTCGCACGTGATAACATGACACTAGGTCGCTTCTTCCTTGAAGGCATACCTCCAGCACCTAGAGGAATGCCACAGATTGAAGTCGCATTTGACATTGATGCTAATGGCATTGTCAGCGTTTCAGCGAAGGATTTGGGTACTGGAAAGGAGCAATCAATCCGAATTGAATCTGCAACTTCACTCAGTGAAGATGAAATCCAGCAGAAGATTGCTGATGCTGAAAAATTCGCTGAAGAAGACAGTTCAAGAAAAGGGAAGGTCGATACTCGAAACTCCGCTGATAGTATCATCTACCAGACTCGTAGAACCTTGAAAGAGGCTGAAGAAAAAATCACTGATGAAGACAAAGAACCAGTGGAAGAAAAACTCACAGAACTTGAAGATCTCATTGTTGAAGATGGCAAGCCAAAAGAAATTGAAGATATTGATGAGGCTGCAATTCAAACCAAAGTGAAGGAATTGGAAGAGGCAATGCATGCAATCTCTGCAAAGTTGTACGAAGCTGCCTCCGCCCAGATGGAATCTGAAGAAGCTGCTGAAGAAGCAAGTGCTGATGGCAACGATGTTGTTGATGCTGACTTTGAAGTCGTTGACGAAGAAGAGAACTGATTCACCCGATGTGACCATCATTCACCGTTGATGAGGCGAGTAAGAGTTCGCACATGAACACCAGTAGCACCGTGAGCAACGGTTGCATTGGTTTTGGTACCCCACGCAGTTCCTGCAATGTCTAAATGAGCCCACGGATATTGCTCCGCATCATCACCTTCACCATTCTTTGGAACGAATTGTTTGAGGAATGCTGCGGCGGAATTCGCCCCACCATAACCCTCCCCAAGATTCTTGACGTCGGCAATTTTTGACCCCGTCATTTGCTTTTCAAATGCTGGTAATAGAGGCATTGGCCATGCTAACTCACCGCTGTCTGCTGCTGCTTTACGCAAATTCTCTAACAAGTCATCATCGTTAGACCACAAGCCACTAGCTTCGTGTCCCAATGCTACGACACAAGCACCAGTCAAGGTAGCGAGGTCAATGATATATTCTGGATTATACTCGCCTGCCTTCCACAAGCCATCAGCAAGAACTAGTCTACCTTCAGCGTCTGTGTTTAGCACTTCAACTGTTTTTCCTGAGTAGGTAGGAATTACGTCACCTGGTCTGTAAGCAGTTGAACTAGGACTGTTTTCTGCCATGCAAGAAATCGCCATCATGTGGCCTTTGTGGCCAACACCATGTAATGCGACCATCAAACCAAACACGGTTGCAGAACCGTGCATATCAAACTTCATTTCATCCATTCCACCACCGGGCTTTAATGAAATCCCACCGGTATCAAAAGTGATTCCTTTGCCTACAATAAATGGGCATGGCCCGTCCTTTGCCTTGGCATTTAATTCCCAAATTACCATGCAAGGTTTGTGCTCACTACCCTTGCCAACATTGACGAGACCGCCCATTTTGTTCTCTACAAGTTCATCCCATTCCAAAACTCTCACTGACAAGTTACCCTTTCCCTTAGCGAATGCTCTAGCACGTGTGGCGTATTCCATTGGAGTCAGTTTGTTTGCTGGCTCGTTACCAAGATCTCTTGCTATGTGTACGCCTATTGCCATTGCTGATACGCGAGCGCATCCTGCAGTTAAATTGTCGAGATGTCGGTCTAATGCTTGGAAAGTTGCTGTGTAAGGGGTGTCATCATCATCATCGTCATCGTCATCCTTTGAGATATATTTGTCAAACTTGTAGTCTCTTAGCATCATACCTTCAGCAAATGTTGTCATCATTGAGGATTTCCAACCACTTGTGAATCGGACTGTGATTGCTTTACCATGTGACTTGTTGAGAGCGGCGAATGCGTTAGCACCTGCATCCCGAACAGAATTTGATTTTTGCTCACTAGATTTCCCCATGCCGACTAGGACAACTTTGCAATCATCATTCCATAGTGAAATCATCTTACCAGATTTGCCATCAAAATCATCACTGGCAATAGCGGCTTTCACCTGTGATTGACCCGCACGACTTAATCCTGTTAAAGAGCGATTTGGTGGTTTAACTACGTCCTCAAAAAGTGGGAGGATTAGTGTCTGTTCAACTGTATTCATTGGGCCAACTTGGTGTTCCATAAGCACCCCGATTGGGCGACACTATTCAAAGGTGAGTGCTGTTAAAAAGATGCTAAAGTGGTAATTTTCCAGTTCACTCCGGGTTTTTTTCTTGATAAAACTTGGTTTCACGCCGTTCCGAAGCAAAAGCGGCACCAAATGCCGCGAGAAGAGAAATGAAGATTCCTGGCGACGAAAGGAATCCTTTACCATCCTCTTCTACTTCTTGAATTACCTCTTCTGGAATTGATTCGTTGACCCAGAGGCTTGCATCAATTACTCGCTTTTGATAATACAATTCAAAGTGACCATACTCTGTTAGACTCAGATTCGTCGTATCGAGGTGAACGTGTGAACTGTTGGTTGCATTGACGCTAAACAACTCCGAAGTCCACAACACTTCGCCGCTATCGATGTATCGAACAGTGGCATTTGAGGTGCTTGCTCTCCCTAGATTATCAACATTCAGTTCAATAGAATCTTCACTATACTCAAACGATGTGACGGAAAGTCGAGCCCTCCAATACCAGATGTTGGTAATCAGATATCGCATAACATCTAACTCTTCACCGAGGCGGTCTGACAATGGTTCAATCGTTCCGAGTGCCCATTGTTCATCATCAGTTTCAAACGTGAATGTCGGGAACCCCATCACCCCATACCCATAATCTCTACTGGTCCCACAATTTGGGTATAATCCTTGATTTGCATTTTGAATTGGGATGTCTGAAATATTTGCGTGAACATCTTCTCTGATGCCATGATACAACTCCCAATCTGAAGGTTGCTCCGGCCATTTGCCCCAAGGGTAGAGCATAATCCAAACTCCAGTATGCATAGTGACATACAAATCAGCATCAGGAACTACCGTGTTCATGTAAATCGAATTCGCATGAGTTTCAGATTCACTAAAGGCATCACTACCAGGCTGGGTCACCGGGCAGGTATTCCAGTAATGATCGTAGTTTCGGTTCAAATCAACTTGGTTGATATTCCAACGTGTGTCGATATCATTGCCATCTGCATTCAGCATGATGAGTATGTGTAGTTCAGTAGTCGTCAGAACATCAATTACTTCCTGATCTCCAGACGCCCAACCCTCGATGTAATATTCGGCTGTCAAGAAAGCCAATTCAGTCCCCAAGTGTTCATTCCCATGGTGTCCACCATCAATGTAAACAATCTCTTTCTGTGCACCATCCGGTTTTGCATCAACGCTCCAATCAGAGATTTGAACAACCCAGAGATTCCGACCAAGTTCGGTTTGTCCAGCAACAGTCAGTATGACAATTTCAGGATGATCGGCAGCCCACGATTGTACATCGGTGGTAAGTGTCAGATAGGAGTGGTACCAATGTTCCTGAACAATGTCAGGTTGTTGGGCCAATGCCGTAGGTGCGCTAGAGAGGACCATCACGGCGAGAACTAAGACTGGTATGATGCGCGGCACAAATGGCCGCTAATGGTGGGATGATTTGAGCCTTAGCATTCCTCAAAATCACAATGTGGCAATATGTGCGGCGACGATTTTAGTTGCTATTAATGCCGAAGTAAATTGAGTCAGATTGCTATCTTTCCCTGCTACAATCTCTGCAATATCAACCCCAATCACCTCAACTAGAGGGGCCGCGAAAAGTGTCTCAATCACCTCTACTGCTTGCCAATGAGCCAAACCTCCAGGGACTGGTGTTCCTGTGTGTGGCACAAGCGAACCATCTAATCCATCAATATCGAAAGTAAGCCACACTGGGCCTGTGAGTGAGGAAATCTCCGCTAGCAGATTATCCCAGCCTTTTCTACCACCTGATGGTGCTAAGATATCGCGCGCAAACCAAGTTGTAACTCGGTGGTCTGAATCAATGAATTCTTCTTCCTCTTGAGAGAAAGCCCTTACACCAATTTGTAGCAAATTACCCACCCCTTCGTCCAATGCTCTGCGAGCCGCACAGGCGTGGCTGTAATTGTCGCCCTCTAACTCATCCCTCAAATCCGCATGTGCATCTATCTGTACGACGGTTAAGCGACTCAAATCACCAGCTAAAGTTGGGTGTTTAGAGAGGGCCCTCATTATTGCTGGAAGTGACCCATGTTCACCACCCAAAACGACTGGGAAAATTTGACCTGTAGTCCACTCCGCGAGGTATTTCTCAATACCTTCTAACTGAGCTGATAATGAGCCACCTTCACCATCCCAAGGTTCAGCGGTGAAAATTGCTCTGCCGGCAGGTAAATCTTCGCTCAACAATGAGTCGTTTAATTCAACTTGAGCCGACGCTTCAATGCATGCCGCAGGCCCGTTTTCGGTCCCTTGTCCATATGAGACCGTTAATTCGTATGGGAGCGAAAGTATTGCAATATCAGCACCCTCTTTAGTTGACTCTTTCAAGCCGAGAAAATTCCCCCTGATTGCGTCCTCAGCCATATCTCTCACACACCTGCTCGGCTTGTTTGGTTTTATGCGTTCTCGCCGGTTAAAAATTGAGGCTCGACCGAGCCTATGGGTA
>CAUZNH010000034.1:0-7964 GCA_963581345.1 Candidatus Thalassarchaeaceae archaeon
TTGGTGGAAGTAAAGCAGAGAGAGTTCAGCAAGTCAGTATGATGGTTGGAAGTGATCGTATCTCTATTCCAAAGATTGTAGCAGGAAATATCGCAGCACTTACAGGTATACGTTCGGCTGCAGCAGGAGTAACGGTTGCACGCGATAAAGACATCATTCCTTTCGAGGCTATCAGACATTACTCAGAACCAGTAGTTACTGTAGCTGTTGAACCTAAATCTATGAAAGATTTACCAAAATTCATTGATGCATTACGTTCCCTCGCAAAAGCAGATGCATCATTGCAAGTTACTACTAATGCAGAAACAGGAGAAGCACTACTTGCAGGAATGGGTGAACTTCACCTTGAGATTACAACTTATAGGATTGAGGTAGAACAAGGAATCAAAGTCTCTGTCTCCGAACCAATTGTTGTTTATCGCGAAACAACATCTGGAAATAATCATGGCCGAGCGTTTGAGGGGAAATCCCCAAACCGTCACAACAGATTCTACATTGAAGTTGAACAACTTCCAGAAGAGGTTGTAGACGCACTTCGTCAAGGTAAAATTGGTTCTGGAACTATTCGACCAAATGACGCTAAGGAAATGGGTAGAAATTTTGCTGAATACGGCATGGATAAAGATTTGATGCGTAAGACCTATGCAATCAACGGAACTAATGTATTAGTTAATGACACGAAAGGTATCCAATATCTACACGAAACTAAGGAATTGCTAATTGAGGCGTTCAATGAAGTGTGTAAGAAAGGGCCAATCGCTGAAGAGCCAATCATGAGCGTTATGGTTAAACTCAAAGACGCTAAACTTCACGAAGATGCAATCCACCGAGGACCTGCTCAAACAATTCCAGCAATGAGAAATGCCATCAAAGGTGCTCTAGTTAGAGCTAACACTGCACTGATGGAGCCAATGCAAAAGATGCATGTGTCTGTACCAAATGATTGGTTAGGTGGTGTCACAAGAGAAATCACACAGCGCCGTGGTGAAATTGAAGATATGCCATCTGATGGTGAAATCACGACAGTTATCGGAAAAGTTCCAGTCGCTGAAACTTTTGGATTTTCAAATGATATTCGTGCCGCTAGTCAAGGCAGGGCTGTGTGGAATACTGAAAATTGTGGGTTTGAAGAATTGCCAAGGTCATTACTCGAGAAAGTAGTAGGTGAAATTCGCCAACGAAAGGGTCTGAAACCAGAAATACCAGGTGAAACTTACTACTCGGATTGAGTGATTTCTTGGTTAGTATTTTACAATATTAGTATTGTAAACAATTCAAGATATTCTTATGAGTTGCCAGTCTGTTAATTGCCTAAGTATTGACAATGCAGGCGATTCTGGGAGTTTGTCTAGACAGGCGTGAGCCTGTTGGTGGTACCCCATTGCTCTATTTTTTGCGTAATCTATTGAACCTGCAGTTTGTAGTTCTCTTAGAACTTCATCAAGCGCCTCTCTAGGTGTGTCCTCATTTCCGGAACTAAAAACCTGATGGAATATTGGTAAATTCTCTGGATCTAATCCTAATGCATGAATTGCAATGAGAGTTCTTTTCCCTTCTATTACATCACTGCACGCTGGTTTACCAAGAGTTTCACTATCGCCAGTCGCATCTATCAGATCATCCATTAATTGGAAGCAGAGACCTAGGTTTTCACCCCAATTGGCTAAATTCTCAATCACATCAGGGGCAGCACCAGATAGAATTGCCCCTGTCCTTGCACAAGTCGTGAACATTGCAGCAGTTTTCCCAGAAATCATAGCTAAATACTCGTCCTCACTGACAAAGTCTCTATTTTCAAAATCCATATCTAATTGTTGGCCTTCTGATACTTTCCGAACCATCTTCCCGATTATTGAAACTAAAGAACGGAAATTTTCTGATGAAATAGCCTCAGCCTCACTTAGTAATTCGAAGGACACCGCAAGCATAGCATCTCCGGCATTGATTGCAGTAGGCATGTCGTAAGCAATGTGTACCGCTTCCCTGCCCCTTCTTAGTTCATCATTATCCATAATGTCATCATGAACTAAGGTGAAATTATGGATGATTTCGATTGCCGCACCTAGGTCATACAGTGAATCGGATGAACCACCGCAAGCATCTGCAACTAACCAAGGTAAAATTGCACGAAGGCGTTTTCCCCCACCCTCAATAAGATGCATCATTGCTTTTCTCAAACGTTCATGGTTAGATTTTTCTAGGGCAGTTACTATTCTACTTTCTACTTCTACTGCATGGCCCTTTAACGCATCTAGTAAGGAATTGTCCTCGCCAGCAGTTACATCCCCAATATGGTGAACCACATTGTCTTGAAATGAACTCACCTCATCAAGATGACCCCACCATTGAGATGTAAAACGTGAATATATCTCATTGAACCAAGGAGCAATAATCTCCCCATTATCAGGCGAATTAGTGATTAAGTCTTCTAATTCTGATTTATTTACCCAACGTATTTCAGAGATTTCATTAGGATTAATATCCAAATTCACATCAGCTTGGATAAATAGAATGTGGTCTAATTCATGTTCTATCCACTTAACATCTGCTCGCGCTCGATAATGCATTTTTGTAATTAGATGAAAATCATCAATAGGCAATTGTGCAGCAGGAATGCCCAGTTCTTGTTTCATTTTACGAATTGCAGCACGCTTTACTCCTAGATCGCCTTCCATTTCAGTTTCACCTTCAATGTCAAGAGGGTGACTGCAGCATGTATTAGCCCACACCGAGGGGAAAGTAATCTTCGCATCCGCTCGCTTTTGAATCAATAATTTTTGAGAGGAATTAAACAATAATACACTGAATGCACGATGTAGTGTTCCTTCACCAATATGGCTGTCTACTTTAGACATTGAACCTATTTGTAAGTCATTTTCATCTACTAGGATGACCATTTCATTCATCATTTCACTTTGTGATTCATCATATTCATCGTCAAGGAATGGACTGTTCTCGCTCATCGCCTCACCAACTATCCTATCTGAGGGGTTTTGCCTCTATAACGAGATGGTATAATCTCCTACGGAGATTCGGGGATTACCCTGGTGCCATATGTTTCCCCATTTTCAACTACTTCTCCAATACGTCCAGGGTACTCTCCATCAATTATCCAAACCATTGGTACATGCTGACTAATTTTCTCCGCAACATTGAGTTTTAGATAGATCCCACCGGTCACATCAATGTCTGAGAGATGTTGACCCTGAAATTGTTTGTTAGGCGTCCACAATGGTATTAGTTTTGATTCTGGATTTCCAGGTGGTAATGTCATGACGCCAGCGGCCCCTCCCATTGCAAAAATCATATGTGAAGCATTAAGTTCTACTGCTAGTCTATAGCAAATATCATCTCCGCTTAAAATGCCGAATTCTGTTGACCCTTTGCAATCAACAACATCACCGTGGGTAATGTGAATTGAGTGCCCTTCCATATTGAACCGGTTTAAATCTCCAACAAAGTCCGGACCGGTTTCAAAGGCCCAAGTATGAGGCGAATGTGAAATTGTTGACATTCCCAATTTATTGAATTCGTTTGAAACTAATTGATTTAGATTAACCATATCTTGCCTAACCGAATTAATTGCTTCAATCTGGGTTGTAAGTTCACCTTCAATAGGGAGCCCTTCATCGGTTCTACCTTCATGAAGTTTCCATGATTTTGCTTTTAGGTGGCCGAAACTCCCTGCTCCATGAACGATGATTACTCGTTTATTCATCTTGACTAGATGATGTATTGACTTTGCAAGATTTCGAATAATATTGATTTGGGGAGTGCATAATTGATCTTTTAGGGTAATGAGGCCACCGCCTAACTTGATGATGACAGGGCTTTCCATGATTAGTCGGAAAGGGACCACCATGAAGTCAATTGCTATTGCGTATAGAACCCTATCAAGCCGCCGTGTTGATTAGGGGCGGTAGAGTGCGCAGAATAATGACTCAGGATGCAACAGTAGACCAACTGCGCAGATATCTGCAAGAACAGTTAGTTGAAGCCGAGGACATATCCAATATTAACCAAAGAAAACAGAGAATTTTAAAATTGGAATCAGCACTGTTCGAAGCTATTGAATTTGTCAAGTCTGTTGAGGAGAGAGAATTAGTTGAATCAATCATTTTTGAAGAATCATCTTCAGTCAGATTAATTTCTTCATCAAATACAGATGAAGAACATTTAGTAGCCGACTCAGAGAGTTGCCCTGAATGCGATGAACCACAAAGTAGTGAGTTTAGTTTTTGTCAAGTATGTGGTTATCAAAGAAAGTAATCACTCTTCTTCGCCCCATTCTCCAAGCATGAGTGCATACTCAGTATTGTCATAAGGGACATGTGAGCAGAACTCAGCATCAACTACTTCAGTCAGATAGACAGTAGTTCCAGCATGGAAAATTGTATTTCCAGATGCTTGCATCTGAATAATGTCGATTTCAATGATGGATGGTTGAAAGTGATGGACAGCACCAGCATTTGCGGCATTGGTGATAGTCTTAGAAAGATGTACCCATTTTCTTGAACCAGGATGGATACCACCTTCTAGGTGGATGTCTAGTTCATCCCGTGATACAGGGTAGTACAATAATTCGGGAATGTTGTCTGTTGGCAGGTCAAGTTCAATTTCAACTGTGTGTGCATAGGTTGCTCTTACATTTCCTCCTCTAATTTCGTAACGTCCTTTAGGATCAGTATCAACAATTGCTTGGATGTGGCGATCTCTTAGCCAATGCTTCCGTTTATCTTTTCGTGCGATAGCATTGGATAAATCTCGAATGCTAACCCATCCATTTATGTCCATTTCTAAATCGAATTTCTCAGGAAAATGACGTAGAATCCCAGCCATTCTACGAGCTATTTGGTCTCTTTCGTTTCCATTCATAATGAATTTTCCCTCGCTATTGCAGGCAGGGCAAAGTTCCCCTTCAAAGGTACCATGTAGTTCACATTCTCGTAGCATCAAGCGGGCCGACTCGCGACTTATTGATAACCGCGCCGGTTTGAAACAACCCTTTATTCTAACAGCGTTCCAATTAACTATGCAACGCAACCCATATCACCCATGGGGTTCCACAAGGTTTTGATGGCATTCCGTAAGAAGCCTGTCAAGGGGACCAAAGGCCTAGGTGAAGCAAAAGAAAATTTGACTTCAGTAGAAGATGGAGATTGCCCGCGTTGTGGCGGTGGCAGTAATTCTTCATCAATCCCAGGATATTTGAGTTGTGACCGCTGTCAATATGAGTGGGCAGACCCAAATAATCAGCCCTCTAGGAAAACTCGTTCTCATGAATCAGTTAAAAGCGAAGCTAAATTGATTGAAGAATTTAAACAAGAAATGGAATCAGGTACAGGATTATCTAGAGTATTGGGCATTGATGAAGACTTGACCAGTGAACAAGAACAAGGTTTAACACGTTTGCAAGATAAATGGATTGAAGGGATGCAGGGTCATTTCAATGTTGCAGAAGAAGAACGAAAACCCCTCATTGTTAGTTTTGATGAAGAGGATAATATTCTTGATACGGAGGTTGGGAAATTAACTCTAATGAGTAACGATTTTGATGGAGGCGAGGAGGTAAGAATTGAGTATCCCGGAAAAGGCACCGAATTTTACTTACTAAACGAAGATTCCGATAATGGATGGAGACGAGGAAGAACAATTGCTGACACTGCACGTAATATCGCCTCAATAATAAATAAGGAAAGTAAGTTTGTATATGCTAATAATGACGAGAATGTAGTGACATTTGAATTGAGAGATAACAGTCTAAATCCCTCTTCCCTTGTTCTCTTTATAGACGACCCTGGCGGGAAAGATATGGTTGCCGAAAAAGATGGTGTTATTCTTGACCCTACATCTGTTGGCATTGAATCAGATTACCAAACTGCGGTTGAATTAGTACTTTCAGATGGTGTCATCACTCCGAGTGAAGATCAACTGCTTTGGGCAATGAGACAGCATCTAGGAATTACAGAAGAGAGACATATTGAGATTGTCATCACATTATTCGGTGAAGGGGTAACCAAAGAGTGCACAGGTTGTGGTGAAGGTGCCCCTCTCTATACTCAACATAGTGCTTGGTATTGTGATGGCTGTGAGATGTGGCTATAAATCAACAGCCTTTGTAAACAAATGATAGGGATTATTGATATACCGTCCCCTGCGGAGCAGGGCTAACGGTGGATACAATGGCGAAAGATACTCTCTATATCGGTGTTGACTTAGGTACGTTTAGGTCGGTCATGGTTTCGAATGATAAACACAAAGAACAGGTTCTAACTGTGATTGGAACCCCAAAGGATTCGATTGCAAAAAATTTCCTTCGTAGAGATGTTTTATTTGGAGAAGAGGCACTGAAAAATCGATTGGCATTGAACCTTTATCGGCCTCTTGAACATGGGGTAATCAAAGATACTCCAGAAGATAAGAAATTCATTGCTCACTTCATTAACCATATAATGAATCTTGCAGACCCGGAAGACTATGACAGAGTTGTTGCTGTGATAGGGGCTCCAGCGGAAGCCAGTCACGTTGACAAAACGGCAATTTTTGATGCTGCAGCTGGTACGGTCAACGCTTGCATGATTATTTCTGAACCATTTGCAGTTGCTTATGCTCTTGACATGCTAGACCACACGATGGTAGTTGATATCGGGGCTGGTACAACAGATATATGCAGAGTGTATGGGACTATACCCCGCCCTGAAGACCAATTACATATCAAGCAGGCAGGAGATGTGATAGACCTAAAACTAATTGAAGCGATTCAACGGAAATATGTCGGCGCACAGATTACCAAAGATATGGCTAGACGCTGGAAGGAACAATTTTCATTCACTAATATATCTCCACCTAAGGATCCAGTTGTTGTTGACTTCTCAATTGATGGGAAAGCAATGTCATTAGATATTACAGACTGCATTGCTTCTGCTTGTGAAACGATTGTTGAACCAATAATTGAAAATTTGAAATCCCTTATTGCTGATTCTAATCCTGAATATCATGATGGCTTCAGGCAAAACATCATCTTAGCAGGTGGTGGTTCTGGCATTAGAGGTTTAGGAGCATCCATTGAAGAAAGGCTCGCAGACCTAGGAGGCATCACAGTCCACATTGTAGAGGACCCTGTGATGCTAGGTGCAGAGGGTGCTCTTAGATTATCTCAAGAAGTACCAGAAGAATACTGGAAGAATCTAACCATATCTGAATGATGATTGGTTATTCCTCTTCACCAGAGAACTTTGCAACAACTTCATCTGAAACAAGTTTCTCCCCACAATTCGGACATAAATCTTCACCACTCAATTCAAGTGGTTTGACCCCAAGTATCGATAAGCAGTGTGGACACGCTCCCATCATTTCATTTGATTGCAACTTTGATGAAGCAAGTATACTGGACGATTGACCAATATACCATGCAATAAACAATGGATTTGAAAAAGTTGTAAATCTTTTGACCATCCCAATTACAATGAATATCAACATAATTGCCATTATTGCAGACATTATATTACCTTGAATACCTGATATCAAATCTATTATCGTAATTAAAGAACAAATTAGAATTAGGAATAACCAATGAACTAAAGCGAGTCTGTAAGCCCATATTTTCCTCCTCGAAAAGCCATAATAAATTGTCATTCCAGCTGCCAATGTTAGAATTGAAATCAACGTCCCAACTTGTAATAATGCCCCCTCTTGTCTTAGTGAGAATGTCAAAAGTAAAAAGAAAAACAAGAGAGTTAACCATAACAAAGTGCTAGATATGCTGCGATGAACTCGTTGAATGGTGGCGAGGTCCCCGTCCATGTCTGTTCGAATTGGCCCAAGTAATTCAGTTTGGCGGAACCGATAGCCGTAAAGGAGACCACCAAATCGCATCCAATAATGGGTGATACTAGTGACATTGGCGTTGATGTCGCATCCGACGCACTTTCTGATAAACACATTTTAGTTGCTATTAGTGGAGG
>CAUZNH010000035.1:0-7803 GCA_963581345.1 Candidatus Thalassarchaeaceae archaeon
CAGATACCACCTTTATCATCATCTCAAACAACTTGTCATTGCCGGTATCATAGAAAATCATCGTGACAAAGGACGAGCACGCTGGTGGCGACTTACTGGACCTATTGACTTAGATGGAGGGGTTAATGCAAGTCCATCGGATTTGTCCGGGCTTCCTGGCGAAGTGTCAGCCCTGATAAGAAGAGGTTCTGATGTTCATTGGATTGAAATTTCAGGTTCTGCAAGAGAAACCATTGCAGCCAAGAAAATGCTTGAAAGTGTAGCCGAAGAATGGGGAGTTGAACTTGATTTACCATTCACTTTTACACCGGGTGGGATTCTAATCATTGGTAAACCACGAAACTGAGGTGAATGCGTGACTGAGGAAGAAGTAGAGGTTGAACCTGGCCCATTAGAAGTTGACTCCGATATTGCTCCACCACTAATCAATTGTCCCAATTGTGAGGGGTTACTTCCTCTAGGTTTGGGGACCAAGACTTGTACCCTTTGCGGTGCTGTTGCAAGCGTAGATCACGAAGCCACGCGAAAAGAGTGGGCAGAAGAAAGATTCGCTTGTCCAAATTGTTCCAAAGTTTTAGTTTGCGGGGTTGAAGAGAGACCTGCAAAAGTAGCTTGTTCATCCTGTTCAAATGAAATTGTTGTAAAACCAAAAGTTGTCAAGGTAGAGATCACTTGCCCTTCTTGTGAGCGCCGCCTCCGCCTCAAGCCTCGACCAGGCTCGCGTCAGATTACATGCCCTGCTTGTGAAGATGCTTTCAAAGTCACTTTCTGAAGCATGTTTTGGTATTTGGGAACTATTGCTTGGCATTGTACCTCTAGGGTATGGGAATAGCCATTTGACGGATAATCCCACCCTGCCCACTCAAATAGGAAGAGACTTGCATGATTGTACTAGGAGCAGTGTGCTCCAGGGGATGGGATCCTGACTGAAATAGATGCAAAGTTAGCCGATTTAAAAAAGCAAGTCGTTGGTGATGGCGACCATTCACTTGCTGAACTACGACATGAAATTACTGGAACAGACTCGCCATCTTTGGAGCGGGCAGGCCAGGTATCTAGAAATCTAACCAATGAGGAAGGACTTCGCCGTAGCCTTGGTAGGGAACGCCGTCTACGCTTGAAGGATCAAGCAGAACGACTTTCGGCTGCTAAGGGCTCTATGGGTCGTGCTCTACAAATGGAGCACCAATCTATTCTTAATGATCTTGAATCAGAAATGCGCAGTGAGATGGAATCAGAACTTTCTCGCCTCGAGAAGGAAACTCTCGGAAGAGAAGAAGAGATATTACGAGAAGAGTTGGATATGAGACTTGAACGTGAGGAGATATCCCTCCGTGAGCAACTTGAGGTTGAACGCGAACGCCGACTAAGTGCTAGCCGTGAACAACTTCACACTCAACTTTCTGGTGACATGAACAAAGAGTTTGATCGTCGTCGAGCTTTCTTGCAGGAGAAAATGGAGATCGAGGCAACCCAAGCACTCCAAGAGCAGTTGTCTAATTTAGAATCTGAATTAAAAGAAGAGATGGAGATTCAACTAAAGTCTGAGGAGGGCCGTCAGGCAGAGATAATAGAAGCAGAACAGCATTCCCGTCTTTCAGAAAGGGAGATTCAGCTTCGAGATGGCATTCGCCGCCGCCTCGAAGGACAACTACGCAGTCGCCTACGTGCCCGCGAGGCACGACTTAGAAGCGAGTATGAACATCGAGCTCATCGAATGGAGGAAGAAATTGCAAAAGACCTCCAAGTTGAACTTGAACAGCGTCTTACTTCGGAAACAGAACAACTTGAAGAACGAATGCAGCAGGATTTGGAGTTGGCGGTTGCACGTAAACGAGACGAAGTCCGCGCATCAATTCTTAATGAACTCAAAACTCAGTATGGTGAGCGTATTGCAGAGCGTAAACTTCGCCTGCGCGAACGTTATGATTTAACTTTCAGTCAGTCTATTGACGAGATAGAACAGGCTCTCAACATTGAACTTGAAGATGTGCTTCAAGATCGAATGGAGGGCGAGTTTGAAACTTACCGCCGTTCACGTGAATCAGAGATATCTAGCCGATTGTCTCGATTCCGCCATGACAGAGAAGTTGAACTTCGCGAACAACTTTCTTCTTCCTTTGAGGGTAGAAAGCAAGAATGGATAGATCAATTAGAACAGGAATATCGTTCCAAAGAGTCAGCAGTTCAGCGACAAATTATGGCTGAGATTGATGCTCGAGTCCGTAATGAGAAGATATCTCAAGAAACTTCTCTTGATTTGATAAAGCAGGAGACTTCAATGGAACTTGAGGTTGAGATGGAATCTAGGCTACGAGAGTTCAGGTCTCGAAAGGAAACAGAAGTTACAGACCAATTAGAGCGTCAACTTTCCAAGCGTGAAGAGATTATGCGTAACAAAGCACTCATCGAAGTTCGTCGCCGTGAATCCGAAATCCGTGCTGAAATTGAAGCACAACTTTCAGTTAAGAGAGCTGAAATCCGTGAGCGTCTCGCAACTCTCGATCAGCGCTCAGAAGAATTCAAGCAAGTGGCTGAAGAAAAGATTCGTACTCAACTTGAGCGTAATCTTGTTTCAGATGAAGACATGGAAGATGAAGTCCGTCTCAAACAGTTAGAGGATGAAGCTGAGAATCTTGAGAAGCAAGATACAGTTCTAGATCGCCGCCAGCGCTGGATGGGTGCTTTGGAAGGTGCTCAAGGTCAGATGCCAGAGACTGCTGTACGCCCAGGAGGCTTGGTTGGTGGTGGTCGGTTAGGTCAACCCAAGTCGTCAACTTCTCCAGAATTAGGAGGACAAGCCCCAACCCCTGCTGCAGGACTACCTGGGGCCGGAGGAAAATTAGCTCCTTCTAGGTCTCCAATCGGACAGACTTCTGCACCTACTACCCCTTCGCTAACCACAACAATTCCCCGACCAACTGCTGGCTCAACAATGGCTGAACGTCTTGCTCCAGTAAGAGCGCCTATCAGAGTTGAAGGTGAGCCAACTAAGCCCGCCCGTTCTTTGAGTGATATTGCAGAGGATGTAGGCAGTCCTGCCCCTCCGAGTGAAACCAAAAAGCCTGAAGAGCCATCTGGTATGTTTTCAATAGGTGCGCCAACAGATGATGATTGGGACGAGGATGAAGAATTGGATATTAGTAAAGCCATTTCAGGATTAACCACGCTTAAAGAATCTGAACCTGTTACTGAAGAAGCAACTCCTGTGAGTCGAGCTCCTCCTGGTGGAGGAAGATTGGTTCAGGAAGATGTAGATGAAGAGCAAAGTGCAGAGCCAACAACAGCACGTGGGCCACCTGGAGGAGGGAAACTAGTACGAGAAAGAATCGCTCCTTCAGAAAGAAGTCGTATTAGAGATAGCGGAGATTTGCCTGTAGATATTCTAAAGCCTGTTCGTAGACCAGTACTACAACCAAAGAGTAGTGAAACTACTAACATTAAATCAACAACAACTACTGTCAAAGTGATGATTCCTTTAGAGTCTCCAGAAGTGGCAAAATTAACTCCAGTAAAAACAACCCTCACACCATTACCAAGTTCTGAAGAAGAGTGATACACATAATTTTGTATTGACTCGGGGTTTTTTGACAAAATCATTACTCCGTCGCATTCAAAGGTAGAACGCTCCTCATCGTAGTATGCGCGCATCGCTAAGTCTCTCATCACTTCTGTTGATTGGCGTACTCATTCCTCTACTTGCCTCAACAACCGCAAGCGCAACTTCATTAGCAAATGCTGGTGTAGTATCAGAGATTGATAGTCATACGGTTGGAATGTGGAATACTTATGATGGCCATTCAATAGTAGTCAATGAAACAGGTTTCTTAATGGCATTAGAAATCAAGAATGATGGCTCAGTTACAGAATCGTGGAATTATTCCTTAAATATGTCAATCACAAGTGGAGCGATTGATAATTCCCAACGCAGGCTTGCTCTTGGTACGAATTCAGGGGTAAAGGTAATTTCAACTGAATTCCATGACTTACTCTATTCAATTAACATCGTTGCAGGTGTTGATTCTCTTGGATGGGACGGTAATGGTGACTTATGGGTTGGTGATAGAGCCTATCGATATGCGGCTGAATACGATGACACAGCAGCTACTGGTATCACAACTCAGACACATCTCACTAAAGTGACTGCGGTTCTTGGTATGGCAAATGGTAGTGTGATTTCTGGAGGAAGAGATTCAATAGTACGGGTATCAGCCCAAAACGGCTCAATGATTCATGAGATGATGGACATTCAAAGTGATGTTGAAGGTCTGTATCTCATTGATGGGGGAGATACTCTAGTTACTACCTCTACAACTGGGCAGTTGATAACATACTCCACCTCAGATTGGCAAAAGACAGGCGATATCTATCTTTCAACCGGCGGGATTGTCAGGATAGTAGAACAAAATTCCGATGGGACATTAATTGTAGGGACTCACAATGGCCATCTAACAATTTTGAATAGTAGCGATTTATCTGAATTGGAAACGTTCTCATCTCTAGGTGAGATTATCAGTGTTAAATTGTCTCAAGATAATTCGTTCTTCATTTTGTCAACTTTTTCTGATAAATCGGATATTATCATGTTTGATTTAGATAGTGATGGGGATGGAGTAGTTGATGCTGTAGATGACTTCCCTGATGATTCAACCCAACAAATAGACACAGATGGAGATGGATATGGGGATAACCAACTGGGGAATCATCCTGATAAATACCCACAGGATGAAACTCAATGGTTGGATTCAGATAGTGATGGCCATGGTGACAACGCTAGCGGAAATAATGGTGATATATTCCCATTTAATCCCACTCAATTTCAAGATACGGATGGTGATGGATTTGGGGATAATCCACAAGGTCAAGATGCTGATGCATTTCCTAATGATGACTCGCAATGGAAAGACACCGATGGTGATCAATTAGGTGACAATCCAAACGGGACTAATCCAGATGCTTGTCCAACATCAGCTGGGAATTCATACAAGGACAGAAATGGCTGTTCCGATTCAGACAATGATGGCTACAGTGATCCTCGGGGTGATGATTCAAGATGCTCATCAATTTATCCAAATGGGGCCGATGCATATCCTCAAGATGCGACTCAGTGGTGTGATACTGATGATGATAATTTTGGAGATAACTTGAGTGGTAACAACCCCGATTGGTGCCCTGCTGAATGGGGTAATAGCACTCGAGGAATCTTTTTTGACAGTGAAACTAATGTTTATGTCACAATACAGAGATTTGGTTGTATTGACATTGACGGAGATGGTTACGAAGATAGTGGCGAACAGGATGGGCTAACCGACTGGTCAACTAACAAGAGTGAGTGGGTAGACAGTGATCGTGATGGTGTTGGGGATAACGCTGATTGGGATGATTTAGACCCTACTGTTAACACTCTTGAAGAGTACTGTGTGAAGAACCCTGCTGATTACTCTAATTGTGACTCAGTGTACGTCCCGGTTGATACTTCGAATAATGAACAAGAGTTGTCTGCTAGTGAAAAGCGGTCAAAACTAATCAAAGAATTTTTGGTATATGGAGGCGGTATTGGAATCGCTTTGATTGCAGGAATTTTGGCTATTTGGGGACTCGTTGGAATCGTTCGCACATCAATTGCAAAGCGAGCACCTGATGCACAATACAGCCATCAGGATGCAACTAAAGAACTGCAAGCATTTGAAGAGGGAGAAGAATTCAAAACCCGTGGTGGAATTACCGAACAGAAAGGATGGGAAGATGAAAAACTCGGTGATGGGGTGACTGAGGATGAGCTATGGAATTTGGCTGATGATATTGAGAAACCTTCAGCTGTTCCAGACTCAAGTAAGTTTACTGATGATGAATCTTCTTCGGAGGCACCTGATGAAGAGTCAGATGACACTTCAGAGCCAGAGCCAGAACCAGAGCCAGTAGAAGTTGAGGAGCAACCAATACCTGAACCTAAAGTAGAATCATCTGAGATGCCAAAGGACGCTCCTCCACTACCAGAAGGTGGTTTGCCAGCAGGTTGGACAACCGAGCAGTGGGTGTACTATGGGCATCAGTGGTGGGATGCGAAGAACAAAGAATGAGTTCAAAACTTCTTCTCAGTGAAAATCAACTGGTATTCGAGTCTTTAATTCACCTAATTCTTTACCAGAAAGAGTCGGTTTCCCGTCTTGTTTGAGATTATTTACTAATAACCAAAGGATTGTATTCCAAGTTTTCTTTGTGGCATGAAGTTCAATCGTATTGCAGGCGGCTAGTTTGAGCAATTTGTTCTCATCACTTCCGTCAGAAAAGAGCCCTCTCACCAAAGTGTTTGAGTTAATCCAGTATGCTGGTGCCTGTCCCTTCATTTATCTCACTCCTGGAAAGGTGAAAGATCAAGTTTTGCAATTAACCCATTGACATCAATGTCATTTATTGACCCGAGAGCTTGTTGAAGTGCATCACTATCTCTGCTAATTTGATTGAGTCTGTATTCTTTCAATAAATGCTGTAGTAAGTCATCTACACTCTTGTAATTACCCAATGCACGCATTGAATTTAATTGCCTTCTTACCTCAAAACTTACACTGATTGATGTCATATGTGGTGAGCCCATTTTATCACTTATTCACCGTGAATCAAGACATCTATAGAAGGATGACGGTTGGTGTAAGGGGTAAAGCGTTTATTTGAAGTAATAATAACTCTAGGCAGAATGAGTAGATGGTTCTCATTCAATTTGATTCAAACGATGTAATTTCAGTTTACTAGTTTCATTAACACCATGTTTACGACGTAATTGTTTAACTCTATCAGATACTTCTTTTGTTAGTGACCAGTATGCTTGTGAACCCTTGTTTTTCTTAGTTGGTTTTTTTAATAAGACAATTGGGGCACCTTCCATTGGGGCTGCTGCAATGGAAATAGCTCTTGGGATCATAGTGTTGAAAACTTGTTCCTGTAAATGATGCCTAACTTCTTTTGAAACAGTGTTGCTCAGAGTGTTATTTTGATACATAGTCAACGCAATTCCGAATAGTTTGAGATGAGGATTGATTCTTCGTTGTATCAATTTGATTGAGTTCATTAGTTGACTCATTCCTTCAAGCGCGTACCATTCAGTTTGTACTGGGATTAAAACCCAGTTAGCAGCAGCAAGAGCGTTAATGGTCAATAAACCAAGGCTAGGAGGTGTATCAATGATTATGTAATCAAATTCATGGATTGCAGATGCAAGCCCTTCTTTCAATCTAGTTTCTCGGCCGATCCTTGTAGCCAATTCAATTTCTGCACCAGATAATTGAATATTAGATGGTAACAGCCAAAGATTTTCAACTGTTAGCACCTTTTTTTGTGAATCTTTCAAATCTTTTCCAATGTTGGCTTGCTTCCATACATTTTGCATAGCGTCAGATATCATTTCAGGGCCGAACAAATAATCTTCAATAATAGGTAATTCTTCACCTAGGTCATTCATCAATAAGTCATAGACCGTACGTTCAAGGTTTCTTTTCTCAATTCCAAATGAGGTTGAAGCACTACCCTGGGGGTCTAGGTCAACAAGTAGAACTTTTGCGGGTTCAATCCCTCTTTTTGGATTACCTTCAGCAAGGGCTGTAGCAAGGTTAACCGCGGTGGTAGTTTTAGCACAACCACCCTTCTGGTTAGTGCAGGCAATGATCATTTTGTACGGGTCCATCTCTCTCTCCCCTCTCGCGTGGTACGGGCTCTGCTTTGAACCTTAATCATAACCGCGATTGATTGTGTATTCAATCGGCAATAAAACCACAAACTGAATCAAGCAGTTTGGATGACGGGAACAGG
>CAUZNH010000036.1:0-7720 GCA_963581345.1 Candidatus Thalassarchaeaceae archaeon
TGAAAGAACTGAATGCGCTCCTCGATGCCCTACATGAAAAAGTGGATCCACAAGCTGATTTAATTACAATACCCGGGATGGTTGCTGATACCCTTGATACTACTTCACCATGGGAAAATGTTCACGACAAATTACTGATTGACGCTACAACATTACCAAGTGCAGATCCGCGAAAAGGAGGAGTAGGGTTACCGAGAGGGACTGGATTTGATGAATCGCCTGATTGGCGGCGTGGACAAGTTGATGCGCCGGGAGTTTCGGTTGACTTCTGTGCTAAAGTCAGGGCAATGGATGAAGTAACTGAGGCAATTCTTCTGAGACCATCAATCATGGTCATAACAACAAAAATTGATGATACACCTAGCCCAGGCAACGGAATGCAAGCAATTCTCGACCCAGCCTCATGGGCATTACAGGTTGAAGCTAGTAGGGCTCAAAGGCAACGAATATTTCAATTGATGAATTCAATTTGGCAATTGGAAGAATCAGATAATCTCAGGTGGTTATTTATCACTGATGATGATGTGAAATTACATTCCGCAGGAGCAAATCAAAAATTGCTCTGGCAATTAACCGTTAGATTTGATGTAGGTAGAGATTTACATTTTGATTCAAACCGTAGTAGAGTTTGCTGGGATGCCACAACCCCCATCCCTCACCCAGGGAGGAAAGCACTTGCAAGTGCTGGGCAAGAAATATCAGCACTAGATCCAATTCTTCCTATCAGAAGTTGGCCTGCAATCACTATTCACGACCAAGAAACTCTTGCAAAAGTAGCAAACATGGCTGGATATGATGGGTATGAACAGAAAGCTTGGGAACCAAATGTGACGAGGTGGTAATATGGGTGTTAAACAAATTTTGGAGTTTGTAAAAATTGAGCATACCCTCTTTTCCCTTCCTTTTGTGTTAATTGGATACATCCTCGCTTACAATCAATTCATGCATGATCTTCCTGTTAGTGGATTTTCGCCGGGTTGGTTAAGAATGGACCTAATTTGGATTCTCATAGCGGCTGTAGGAGCCCGTGGCCTTGCAATGACTTTGAATCGTATTATTGATCGAGATGTTGATGCTGCCAACCCACGAACTGCAAACCGGCATTTGGTATCGGGAAATATGTCAATGCAAACAGCTTGGACTCTATCGGCAATTTTCCTTAGTATGCTACTTTTGGGCGCTTGGCTGCTCAACGAAGTTGCACTAATGATGGCTTGGCTTCCCGTCTTAGCCTTCGTTATCTACCCATACACAAAGCGTTACACTTGGCTGTGTCACTTGTGGCTGGGCCTGTGTCTTGGTCTTGCACCTGCTGGTGCGTGGGTTGCTATTGCAGCAGATGTGCATGGTTGGGCTGCGATTACAGGAATGCACGATGGATATACTGACCTTCTTTGGTATCCAACTATTTTCTTCATCTCCCTAGGGGTCACATTTTGGATAACTGCCTTTGATATCAACTATGCGCGCATGGATGTAGAGAGTGATCGAGAAAACGGGATTCATTCATTCCCTTCACGATTCTCAGAAGATACTACTACCAGAACATCTGTACAACTAACCCTAGTATGGTTCGCATGCTTCGCTATCTCCAACCCCATGGATGAAATTTGGTTTCTAGGGGCAGCGGGAATAATGGCAATTGTGAACATCGCTGTAATACTACTTCGTGAAAAGTTTGCTGACTTCCAAACAATCCTATTCCGAGTGTCGATGCTTACGGGATGGGTTCTTCTATTAGCCATAATGACAATTGAACCATCCAGTGATGGGTTGTTAGACTGAGGTGATGAAATGGTGAAATTAGCAGTAATCACAGGTGGTGGTAGGGGTATTGGAGCAGCCACATCTAAGCGCCTCGCTAAAGAGGGTTACCGCCTGATAATCACCTACCATACTGATTCTCAATCTGCTGAAAATGTCATTGCATATGTAAGAGAAATTGGTTGTGATTGTGTCGCAGTAAAAGTGGACTGCTCAGATTCTGGCGAGGTGATGGTTCTTGCAGACCATCCTTGGGTGAGCGAAGGCGTTGACGCACTCGTCTTGAATCATGCTATGTATGAAAGGGGTAAGGCCGAAGAACTAACACTTGAAGCACTTGAACTGACCATGAATGTCAATTTTACTGGCTCGTTTCTTGTATGGAAGGCACTCGCCCCACACCTTACACAGAATGCCTCAATAGTAGTTTTAGGTAGTCAACTTGGAATTAAAGGAACTGCTACTGGTGCTGATTATTCTGCTTCAAAAGGAGCATTACATGGCTGGGCTCGCTCACTCGCAATTGATGTCGCCTCGAGTGGCCAGAGAGTGAATGTTGTTGCTCCTGGAACTATTGATACTGATCTAGTCGCGAATGACTCACCCAAGAAAAGGAATACTAGAGAGGCATCTATTCCAATGGGAAGATTGGGTAGTCCTGATGAAGTCGCTAATGTCATCTCTTTCCTTTTGTCAGATGATGCTAGTTACATCACCGGTGCGATACTGCATGTTAACGGTGGGCTATATCGCCCATGAATTGAAAGACAATCAATTGTGAGCGGATACTATGGCAAAGAATGAGATTGACCATTTTGATCTGTCTAAAGTTATTGAGGGTGCGGCTTCAGACTGGTTAGACCCATCAGTCGCATGCTTCCGGTTACACTCAGAATACAATACTGCAGGTGACCAGAAACAAGCAATTGAAAAATTAATTTCCCAATTCAATAATTCACAAGAGAGAGCGGTACTCCTTGGGGTGACCGGCTCGGGCAAAACATTTGCTATGGCACATATTATTGAAACACTGAATATACCTACTCTAATTCTTAGCCACAATAAGACTCTTGCTCGGCAACTATGGCAAGAGATGTCATCACTTTTCCCAGAAAATGCAGTGGAGTACTTTGTCAGCCACTACGACTATTACCAACCTGAGGCATACCTACCAAAACGTGATTTATACATTGATAAAGAAATGCAGATGAATGAGCGAATTGAGCAAGAAAGATTTGCGACCGTTGCATCTCTTGTATCTCGCCCTGATGTCATTGCCATTGGTACTGTTTCAGCAATTTATGGCCTTAATCCACCTGAAACATTCCTAAAACAACACGCAAGAATATATGTCGGTCAAGCGATTGAGCCTCTTGACTTAGTCAAACAGTTGGTTGAGTTACAATACCAACGTATAACCGGTGAAATCTCAAGAGGGGATATTCGGTGCCGTGGCGAAGTTGTTGATGTCTGGATGCCCAGCCGGGATGATCCTCTTCGTATTCGTTTTGACTTTGATGGGGTCACGAAAATCCAAGTTTGCGAGGCGGTTTCGTGGGAACCTCTTGACGAACTAGAAGAAGCTTGGATACATCCAAAAGAATTTTTCATGACTAGCCCTGAAAGATTCGCACAAGCATTAGAAGATATCGAATTTGAATTATCAGAGAGAACACATGAACTGGAGAAAGATGGTAAAGAGATGGAAGCGCACCGCCTTGAAACACGAACCACTTTTGATTTGGAAATGCTCAGAGAAACGGGGCATTGCAAAGCCATTGAAAATTATTCAATGCATTTTGATGGTAGAACCTATGGAGAACGGCCTTACTGCCTGCTTGATTTTTTCGCGGCAACCGCTAAACAATTTCATGGAGTTCCTGACAAATTTCTCGTTATCATGGACGAGAGCCATGTTACACTCCCTCAATTAAAAGGAATGCACGCTGGTGACCACTCAAGAAAAATGTCCTTGATTGAACATGGATTCAGATTACCATCTGCGGCAGACAACAGGCCATTACGTATAGATGAGTTTCAAAATCTTGTCCCACAAATGTTGTACGCCTCTGCAACACCAGGGGAGAGAGAACTACGCCATCTTGCTGAGGTAACTGGGCAAAACGTGCCAAAAGAGCTACTCCACGTGCCAGGAGGTGGTGGTGCAGTTGAACCAGAAATGGAGAAGCCAAAGAAATCACCTAGCCTTCTAAAATCCCTTAAACAAATTGATGGGATTGTGCGTATGGAATTCCGTCCTACAGGGTTACTTGACCCTGAAATTGAAGTTCGTCCGACAGAAGGTCAAGTTCAGGATTTACTTGATGAGATAAACGAATGTACATCCAGCGGTGAACGTGTATTGGTTACAGTTTTGACTATCAAATTCGCAGAAGAAGTTTCAAGTTATTTACAAAGAATGGGTGTTAAAGCACATTACCTTCACTCTGAAATTGACACCATTGAGAGAACTGAAATCATTAAGGCTTTACGAATTGGCCACATTGATGTTATTGTCGGCATCAATTTATTGCGAGAAGGCCTTGACATCCCAGAAGTTTCGTTAGTAGCAATTTTTGATGCCGACCGTCAAGGATTCTTACGCAATGAGCGTTCCCTTTTACAGACAATTGGCAGGGCTTCACGGAATGAAAATGGCAGAGTGTTGCTTTATGCGGATTCTATGTCTGATGCTATGAGTACATCAATTTTTCAAACCGTTGAACGACGGAAACGGCAAGAAGAATTCAATCTTAGGAATAATATTGTCCCCAAAACTATTGTCAAGGAATTGCCAATAATGGGTATTGAAGCAGACGAACTGTTGGCTGGAACTTCGGGTACTGGTAGCAGTGGTGGAAAGAGATTTGTTGGCGGAACCACAGGTCAAAGTGGGAAAATCAGAGATGAAAGAGACCTTGCAAAACGATTTGACCTCGGTACAGATGGTTGGGCCTCTGAAGGGGAATCGGTTAGCAATGTTAGCCAGCCTTCGTGGGCAAGTGTTGCTTCTTCATTTTTGGAAGGAGATGAAAATGTCACTCCAATAGATGAGTCAGTGATGAATGAAGATCTTGAGCGATTATTAGATAGATTACGGAAACAGATGAGATTGGCGGCAACTAGACTTGAATTTGAGAAGGCTGCCCAATTGAGAGATCGAATTTTCCAATTGGAAAATGAGGGATAGAGCCCATCGGTCAATTTGAAAACAATGAGCCGCCCAACAGGTGCCATGGGACGGAGACTAGAGATAGTCATCATGACTCAAGGACCAGAATTGTACAGCACTACTAGACTAGCAGCTGCAGCCCGGCGTGCAGGTCATGGTGTTAGTTATCTCAATCCAACTAGATGTACAATTGACTTATCACCTGAAGGGGCAACCGTACTCTATAATGGTGACAAAATTGTTCAACCAATGGATTGCATCGTACCTAGGATTGGCGCTTCAATTACCCGCCATGGATTAACAATACTCAGGCAATTCCAAGCTGTTGGAGTTCCTGTCCTTAATCCGAGCAATGGTATTGCGGCAAGTAGAGATAAATTGCGGGCATTGCAGCGGTTTGCTGCGGTTGATTTACCAATGCCTAGGACAGCATATGCAAGAGGATCTGCAGACTTACACCCTTGCATCAAAACTGTTGGTGGGCCCCCAGTGGTTCTGAAACTTTTAGAGGGTACTCAAGGAATAGGGGTAATGCGTTGTGATACTGTCGCAAGTGCTGAATCAGTAATTGATGTTCTTGCGAGATTACATCAACCAATAATTATCCAAGAATATATCGCTGAATCTGAGGGAACTGATATTCGAGCCATCGTTGTCGGCGATAAAGTCGTAGCCGCAATGAGAAGAACGGGGAAAGGCGACGATTTCCGAAGTAATATCCACAGAGGTGGAACTGGTGATCAACTAGAACTTGAACCAGATATTAAGCGAATATGTATTGACGCTTGTAAAGCCCTTGACATCCAATTTGGCGGAGTAGATTTGCTAGAATCAAAGCGGGGCCCATTGTTGATGGAAGTAAATTCATCTCCAGGACTTGAGGGAATTGAAAAAGCAACTGGAATTGATGTGGCAAATGAGGTAATAAAGGAAATTGAGAGGCTCTGTGAATAACCGCTGTATTCATTTTGAGGCGGCTTGTCGGGTGATGTCATGGTAAGCCGAGACGACTTTGATTTGCCTGTGGTTGATTACGATTTTTCCACTACTAATAATGCAACAAAACTGTTAGACCAAATGGCCACTGCTGGTGGATTCACAGCGACAAAACTTGCGCTAGCACGTGACATTCTGAAGGATATGTTTGAGCAACTTGATGATTCTTCAAGTGATGACGGGTCTGACCAGTTGAACTGGCTTTCTTTTCCAGCCTGCTTATGTGCTACAGGAACACGTGGATTCTTCGTTGAGGCGTTGAAGAGAAAACGCTTCAATGTAGTTGTGACAACTTGCGGAACACTTGACCACGACATTGCTAGGAGTTTCAGTGATTACTTCCACGGCACCTTTGAGTTAGATGATGTTGAACTGGGTGAGCAGGGCTTGAATCGACTTGGAAATGTGATTGTTCCAAATGCCAGTTATGGTGAAATCATTGAAAAAATTGTAATGCCAATATTACAAGAAATAGATGATGAGAGGCGCGCGGCCAACCCTGAAAATCCATGGCAAGGGTTCGGTACTGTAGAGTTATGTTGGGCTTTGGGCGACAGAATTGACGATGAATCAAGTCTGCTTCATTGGGCTGCTAAACATAGGATTCCAATTATTATCCCGGGAATATACGATGGTTCCATCGGAGCTCAATTATTCATGCATCGGCAAAAAGCAAGTGACTTCAATCTTGATCTGTTAGCAGACCAACAACTTCTCTCAGACTTGGTATGGACTACCGATTCATCACACGCATTAATGGTTGGAGGAGGTATCTCAAAACACCATGTAATCTGGTGGAACCAATATCGAGGTGGATTGGATTCTGCAGTGCAGATTACAACGGCTTCTGAATATGATGGTTCTTTATCAGGAGCAAGACTCAAAGAAGCAATTAGTTGGGGGAAAATTCGTGCAGATGCACCTCAAATTGTAGTTGAAGGTGATGCTTCCTTGCTGTTGCCACTGTTAGGTGCTAGTCTATTTGCAGAGGAATATACTCCCCTAGATTGAACTACGCCAACTGATGAGCAATACACTCCATCAATCCGACTCTAAATGGAACTGATGGATGCCACCCGTTTAATCCAGCATTCTGGCAAGCAGAGTGTAATGGGCCAAGATTGGGCCTATTTGGGGAAACCATTGGTTCGGTCTTCGGTTCAAATATTTTCAAATTTTCCAATTGAAAGGTTTTTGATTCGGCGGCCTTTACCCTTTTGAAAAGCATCTCCAACTCACTTGTCATCACTTCATGGCTCCAGCAACGTCTACCACTGACATCAACTACACCTTGGGGTAGATTAGTAAATAATTCTGAAATCATATCTACTACATCACGTACATGAATCCAATACCTTGGCTCACCTTGGGGTCTTTCTCCAACAGGGTTGTTTAACCATGAAACTTGATGTTCTATTTCCTTTGGACCCCAGTTTCCAGAACCATTAGGGATGTACAAGTCATGTAAAACTAATTCACAATCAACCTCACAAGGGTAAGGGTCGCTTGTAGATGGTCGAATTACTAAATCACATTCTACAGCTGGGCCAGAATGCCAACATAAGATGTGAACACCGTCGGAGACATCTGTGTCAATTCCTATTCTCTCTAGTCTGTCTTTTAATGTCAAAAAGAAATTATCCTCTTCACCTTGAAGAGTCACCATATTTGGCATATTTCCACCATCGTGCACTTTTGACATATTCTGATTAACATTACTTTTTGAGTTTAGTTCTCAGAAAAGGCCACCAAACAATCTCTAACTATGTCAATTACCAAATCTATCTC
>CAUZNH010000037.1:0-7696 GCA_963581345.1 Candidatus Thalassarchaeaceae archaeon
TGGCAGAATGGTTACTTCGCACACCAATTCAAGGATCGCTCGCCGGGGATGCCGGAGACGAGGAAAAAGTAAGCGAATTTGTTGACGAATATTTAGCCGTACACAAGAAAATCGGCGATGATGCGGTCGCTAGGATGACCCGACATGGAGTTGACAATATTGAGGCAGTGGCGGCGAGATTTACTGGTGCGCATGAAGCGGCAATAGATTTCCTAAGACCGGAGGGAGTGGTTTCCCGCTCTAGGGCTGGTTTGTTGTTCATTGAATCCTACCGAGAACTACCCCTTCTTTCTTGGCCAAGAATATTGGTTGACACACTAGTTGAACTTGAGGAATCGCTGGTACTTTTCCGCACCCACCATGTACGTATGGTTGAGAGACTGATTGGACGCAGAGTAGGCACTGGCGGCTCATCCGGAGTTGACTACTTAGAAGCGACACTTCAGTATCGTGTCTTTGGTGACCTTTGGGCTGTTCGCACTATTCTCATCAAGAGAGAATCGCTTCCTGAGTTGCAACAACCTAAATTCTATGGTTTTGCTTGACTGAACTAGACCTTACCGTTTGACGGTATGATTGAAAGGGCGAACCCTCGCGGTGCTAAACAATGGCAGACCCGGTTATTTGTGCAGTCGCCCGAACTCCAGTTGGTAAATTCCGTGGTGCTTTGCGAAATTATACTGCAATCGAACTCGGTTCGCTTGCTGTTACAGAACTGCTGGAGCGAGCAGGCATATCTGGCAATTCAGGAATAGTTGACGAAGTTCTGTTTGGACAAGTCTTGCAAGCCGGCGCAGGCCAAGCGCCTGCTCGTCAAGTTGCTTTAGGGGCTGGATTACCAAATTCAACCCCCTGCACTACCATCAACAAAGTATGCGGCTCAAGCCTGAAAGCAGTGATGATAGCCGCATCAGCGATTCGCGCAGGCGAATACGAAGTTGTAATCGCTGGCGGCATGGAATCTATGACAAATTCACCACACTTCGCTCAACAAACTGGCAGAAATGAGTATAATGAGATGAAAAGTGTGTTGATTCACGACGGTTTATGGGATGGTTATAACGACCAGCACATGGGAAATACTGGAGAGAAAGTTGCTTGTGATTTTGACATTTCAAGAGAAGATTCCGACAAATATTCAGTCCGTTCGCACAGACTCGCACACCAGTCTTGGGAAAGTGGTTTGTTTGAGTGGGAGGCTTTTCCTGTTCAAGGGGTTGACAAGGATGGAAATCCAATGATGTTGGTCAATGACCAGGGAATACGTGAGTCTACTGATATAACTGAGTTAGGGGCGTTGAAACCTGTTTTTGATGATGCAGGACAAGTTACTGCAGGAAATGCCAGCCAAATTTCCGATGGTGCTTCTGCGGTGCTAGTAGTTAGTCGTGACAGGGCTGAGGCTGAAGGATGGGAAATTCTAGCCTCAATTGTTGACCAAACGACTTCTGGACTTTCACCTGCTGATGTGATGGCAGCGCCTATCCCGGCAGTTAGAGCGCTGTTGGAGAGAAATGATTTGACTATAGACGATATTGATGTTGTAGAGCACAACGAAGCTTTCGGGGCCGCAAGTTGTGCAGTTGCCAAAGAATTGGATATTCCTTATGAAAAGTTCAATGTTCACGGTGGTGCTATCGCTATTGGACATCCACTAGGCTCAACTGGAACTCGCTGTCTAATGACCCTAATCAATGCCCTTAGAACAACTGGTGGCAGTAAAGGAATTGTGACAATTTGCCTTGGTGGCGGCAACGCTGTCGCCTTATTAATCTCAATTTGATTAAGATTGGTTCAATCCAAGTGTGGATCAACATCAATTGGAATCAGATGTTTTTGATACTCTAGAGTTGCAATCTTGAGTGGGTCAAGAACGAAACGGATGTTGGCTTCTTCAACGCCATAAAGTGCCACCAGTTCTTCTCGGAACTCGACACGTAACTCTTCTTCGGTTGCATAAAGTGGCGCGCCCATACTGATTTGCAGAGCCCGTGAACCGATGATTCTTGCCTTTTCAAAACGAGTGTGTGGTCTCTTTGGTTTTACCATTGGTTATCACCTACAGACTATGTCTGTGTGATTGGGGCGAGAGCCCCTCTTTGATAAGCCATTCGGGTTCAATTAGCAATCATTCATCCTCATAATGTGGTTGTGATGGTGGTTGCTGCTTGCGGAAAAGGACTGGAACTGTGTGTCGCATTGGAATCAAAGCAAGAATAAAAATTAGTATAGAAAATAATGCAATAAATTTGGGCGAGAGGGAGCGAACATTTTCTGGTTCACTCCATGTATCGGGAAGTCCACTAAACAAGGGGATTTCAGAACCTGCCTCTAGGTTAACTTCTCCTGACACTCTCACTATTGCTGTCAATGATAGATTTCCTACACCTGTTTGATTCACAGAAAAGGTCTGCCCATTTCCCCCAGTTAAGTTAGTCAAACCACTTCGCACTACTTTGTCAATAGTTTGGGTTGTGCCTGGCCAAACCACCTCATCTTGAGTGATTAAAAAGTCAACTATTACGTCTCTTTGGGAGGTTAAATTCCAGTTTATTGTGACATTATCGCCAGCCATTTGCCAAGAGAAATCAAGGTTAGCCACACCTTGTTTCGGCAGATTGTTTCCAGATAAGTTTGATAGTAGAGATTGCAGGTCTGTTGCCTGTTTATCACCCAATAAAGTCCAATGACCATCAACGATTATTGTGGGGTATCCGCTAAGGAGATATTTCTGATAAACATCGGAACTTACACTTGTTGCTAACTCATCAGGGCTGTCAAGAGATGGATGTAAGGATATTGTCTTGACATCAGGCCACCAAGTCTCCAATTCTTCGACTTCATCTTCTGCAACACGACATGGAGCACACCACGTAGCAGTATGGAGTTCAACAAGATGTGGTGAATGTTCGGCAGTACTTGAATTTCCAGAACCATCGTAAATTGGCATAGACATCACGATGACTACTTCGCCTGGAGCGAAATCCACACTCTGACTTCCTGCTAAAACAGGAGTTGCTACTGAGCCCACAGAAATTACTGAAGAGAGCAGGATCAGCATCGCGGCGAGGAAAATTGGTAATTGATTGCTCGCCATCTAAAACCGTCGTAGCCGTTTGTTGATATAGCGGCTACCATAACGAGTGTGCATGGGGAACTGGTTGCGCGCCTGCAACATCCCACTACTTCTCGGTGTTATGGCATTGGCTGTTATTCTAGCCGGTGGATTTGCCAGAATCAATGACGCTGGGGAATCATGCCCTGACTGGCCAACCTGTTTTGGCACCCTTGGATTTGATGTCAGTGAAGCGGACCAAACAGCATGGTACGAAAGTACAGGTGAATACGATTCCCGCGGCGAAAATTACCGCTACACATCGTTTGAAATATTCACAGAATGGTTTCACCGACTGCTAGCAACTGGTTCAGGCGCAGTCGTACTTGTTGGCCTGTACAAGGTTTACAAAAACCGTGAAGAACTTTCTGATGAAAATTGGTTTGCCGCCAAAACCGCCCTCATCATTGTTCTTGCACAAGGTGGTATTGGCGCCATCACAGTCTTCTTTGACAACCACTCTTGGTCAGTTGTACTGCACCTAATTTTCGCTCTTATTTACACTATTTGGCTATTTTACTGGTGGTTGATATGGTTAAGGGATGTTGGTGAATTCCCAAAATGGGCGACTCTTTCAAGCACTATATCTAGTAAAGAAAAGAAGAACTTCGGGATTTTCACTCTTGGCACTTTACCCGTACTCTTACTCGGAGTTTGGGTGGCGACAGGCGATGGAGGGGCATTCAACACGGGCTGTTCGGTGGGATGGTGGCAGGGATGGCCACTCTGTCAAGGATCACTTATTCCTGATATTATGGGAAATATTGCTGTGTTCGTCGCATGGATTCACCGGGTTGCTGTTTTGGTAGTTGGTATTTGGCTGATGAAAGGATATTTTGACCTAAAGAACCGACTAAATGGTGAAGGAAAAAACCTACAATTAGCATTTGGGATTGCTGTTCTCGCTTTTACTCTAAATATCCTAATTGGGGCTTCGTATGTGATTCTCGCAGCTGGGGAAGGTTTCCCTGAACTCCTTTCTTTGGCACATCTGTCATTTGGAACAGATGTAGTTCTCCTGTTAGGTCTTGGATACACAATTTGCCACCTAAATGAGACGGCTGATTGATAGACGGGCGGCTTTCCGAGTCGGTTTGATGGCAGAGGCCGCACCTGAAATTGACAGCACTAGCACCATCGGTGCCTTAGTTGCTCTAACTAAGCCAGTGGTAATTTCGTTACTTCAAGTGACGGCTCTTTCTGCAGTTCTGATACATGATATAATTCAGTACCATCTCGGTAACGGATTTGATGTAATGGCAACAATGTGGACTTGTTTTGTAGTCTTTATTGGTGGCTTTCTAACTGCAGGAGGTGCTAATTCAATCAATATGTGGTATGATGCTGATATTGACCCATTCATGGGTCGCACTGCTGAACGCCCAGTGCCAGCCGGAAATGTGACTGCAAGTACTGCATTACTGCTAGGAATGTTTTTGGCAATTATTGGCACCATTTGGTTGATTGAAATGGCCAACGCAGTGGCCGCATTCTGGGCCGCTTTCAGCGTATTATTTTATGTGATAATTTACACCATCTGGCTAAAACGACGTACTAGCCAAAATATTGTGATTGGTGGAATCGCGGGTTCAACTCCACCTCTCATTGGTTGGGCAGCAGCAAATGAGTCCTTGACAATGGCTCATGCTTTTGATTTCGGTGCTGTCCTAAATCTTGGAGCCGCACTCCCTTGGCTAATGTTCATGCTCATTTTCTTATGGACGCCACCGCACTTTTGGGCTCTAGCACTATTCCGTGACCGCGAGTATTCAGAGGCGAATGTCCCCATGCTACCATCGGTAAAGGGTGGTAAACATACGATTTCGGAGATGCGAGTTTACACTGCACTACTCATAGGGATATCTGCCATGTTCATCGACCCGATTATGTGGGGTTTCCCACGCGATGATGTATGGAGTACCGGCTGGGCAATTTCGACTACCTACTTTGCTTGGGCATTACTTCTGGGTGTTTGGTATAACCAATCTGTACTCAACATTGACCTCAGAGAACCGCGCGATGATAAAGGAAGAATACCGTCTGCGTTCTCTTCTTTCATGATTTCAATGAAGTACCTTGCACTATTGTTCGTAACAATGGTGATGGTTGTGGCATCATTCTACGTTGGATTGATTTTACTTGCAAGCGTTGCGATGAGTGAAGTCTACAAACATTGGAAAAATGACCCAAAAAATAGGCTTGAAACACAATCGAAACCAGTCCTGTCAATAACTGAATGAGTCGTTGAGTCTTTACCAAAGGAGTGCCTCTGCCCGCTTGCGGGCGCAGGCAGTGCGACCACATAGGTGATTTACAATGCAAGAGAGCGACCTTGTTTATGATTGGAATGTAGTTAACTACGATTTCAATAGAAATCCATCAAACCACCCGCATGGTGTATGGTTTGACGATGAAACTTTGCGTGACGGACTTCAGAGTCCGAGCGCTAGAAACCCAACTATTGAGCAGAAAATTGAATTACTAAATTTCATGGAAAAACTTGGAATGCAAAAAGTTGACCTTGGACTGCCAGGAGCCGGACCTTTCCATATTGGCCATATTGATGCGATGTTGGCTGAGATCAAACAGAATGACTTCCAAATTAGACCTGGTTGCGCAGTCCGCACCATGATAGGTGATATTGAACCGCTTGTCGAATTGCAAGCAAAACACGAGATGCAAATTCAAGCTAGTGCTTTCCTTGGAACCTCACCAATTCGCCAATACGCAGAGAATTGGACGATGGATAAGATTCTCTCAACCGCGGAAAAAGCAGTCACATTCGCAATCGACAATGATATTCCAGTGATGTTTGTCACAGAAGATACAACTCGCTCAAAACCAGATGATATCAAACAAGTTTACACTCGTGCAATCGAGTTAGGTGCCGACCGTATATGTGTCTGTGATACTTGTGGGCATGTGACTCCGAATGGGGTTACTCAACTTCTCAGATTCATTCAGGATGAGGTGATTCCCGATGCTGGAGTGAAAAGAAGAGACATTGAGGTCAATTGGCACGGCCACCAAGACCGAGGTTTGGGTGTTGCCAACAATTTAGCAGCAGTGGAGGCTGGTGCGGACGTAATACATGGAACAGCTCTAGGGGTTGGAGAGCGAGCAGGAAATGCCCCTCTTGACCAGACTTTGGTGAATCTAAGTTTGATGGGTGTTATCGAAAATGATTTGACTTTACTCAATGACTACATGCGTAAGGCTCACGAATATGTTGAGGTGGCTTTACCTCGTAATTACCCCGTATTTGGTGCGGATGCATTTGAAACCGGAACTGGAGTCCATGCATCTGCTGTCATCAAGGCGATGGAGAAGGGTGACCACTGGTTGGCTGACCGAGTCTATTCAGGGGTGCCTGCCAACGATTTTGGGCTTGAACAAGTAATCAGAATTGGCCATATGTCAGGCAGGTCAAACATCATTTATTGGTTAGGGAAAAATGGCTACGATGTAAATGATGATTTGGTGGCGCATCTTTTTGAAGTCGCTAAAAATCAGCGCAGGCTGATGAGTGACGATGAAGTCAATGCGGCAATATCTGCCTTTCAAGCAGAATAGGGGACTTTTCAGTTCTATTATCAATACTCATACTTGGCCCTTACAAGGGTAAGTGCTAATTGGGACCCGAGTGGCGTTTGGGTTATGCGATGGGGTTTTGTTGTCACCTTGCTCATACTCTCAACTCTTTCCCCACTGGTAAACGCCTTCGAACCAGTAAAAGAGAATGGCCCAATGTTAGGCGCGCCGCTTTCTGATGAAATGGAGGATGCACCTATCACATACGGTTTTTCACCGGCTGTAAGATCTGCCTTCGCAAGAGTTAGTGATTTGTCACAATATTCCGATGCTGAACTGAATGGCGTAGAACAGTGGGTGGTAGTCAGCGCAACTCCTCTAGGGAAGGAGGCTCGTGACTTGGCAAACACTTGGATTATTGATGTTGAAGATATGCCCATCTATGCAACACATGGGTCTGATGGAGTGGCAGCAAAATTTGCTGATATGCAATCTGCTGGAGTGATTGAAGTCGCATATCCATTGGTGCAGTGGACCGCTTCAAAGAAGATGATTCCAAATGATACAAAATTTTCCGACCAATGGCATTTGCAGAATACTGGACAAACTAGTGGCACTTCTGGTGAAGATGTCAACATCACTAGTGTGTGGGATAATTACACCGGTGCGGGCGTAGTTATCGGAATTGTTGATGACGGGCTTGATTGGGACCATCCAGATTTGGATGATTATTATCAGAGTGCTCTTGACTACGATTATTGCGGAAATGATGGTGACCCAAGCCCATCAAACTGGGATGGTCACGGTACATCTGCGGCTGGTGTCGCTGCTGCAGTTGGCAACAACAGCATTGGAGTTTCAGGAGCGGCGCCCCAAGCCGGTCTTGCTGGTTTGCAATTGATTTCCTGCTCACTATCTGACTCAAAAGAAGCAAACGCCATTACTCATCTTTCTCAATCAATTGACATCTATTCTAATTCATGGGGCCCAAGTGACAATGGTAACACATTGGAAGCACCTGGCCCATTGATGTTGGCTGGATTTGAATCC
>CAUZNH010000038.1:0-7570 GCA_963581345.1 Candidatus Thalassarchaeaceae archaeon
TGGGTGCAGAAAAAGCGATTCATATCAAGGCAGCTGCAAGTGGTATTCCACCTGATTGTATAGTCGTCAATGTCACAGTTCGTAGCATGAAGTTACATGGTGGTGGTTTCTCTTCATCAGGAGGCCAACGTCCATCAAAAGAAGAATTGACAAAAGAAAACGTGGATGCAGTTTCTAGGGGGGCGATGACAAACCTATCTCGGCATATTAGGAATATGAAGCGATTTTTGGTTCCGGTTGTAGTCTCTGTAAATCGCTTCTCAACAGATTCAGAAGCAGAAGTTCAAGAATTACTGAAATGCGCAAATGAATGTGGTGCTGATAACGCGGTCATCTTTGATGGCCATCAACGCGGCGGGGCGGGGGGAATTGACCTCGCTCATGCGGTCTCAGAAGCTTGTCAAGATCACTTAGCAAATGGCCGACCATTTGAAGCGTTATTTGACAAAAAAATGGGCATTGTTGAGAAAATGTTACGGGTTGCAACAATGGTTTATGGGGCTGAATCAATAGACTTACACAAGCAGGCAGAGCGTGATCTCAAACTGATAAAGAAATGGAAATACGATAAATTGGCTGTTTGCATGGCAAAAACACAGTACTCATTCAGCCATGTTGCCCATGAAATCGGGGCTCCAAGCGGCTTTACCTTACCAATTATGGAGTTACGGCTCAATGCAGGGGCAGGCTTCGTCGTTGCTGTTTGTGGGGCTATGATGACCATGCCAGGGTTGCCGAGAAGGCCAGCAGGTATGGATATGGATATTGATGAGGATGGCAACCAAACCGGTATTTTTGGATAGACGTAGCCACAAAGTGAAATCAACAATATAGGCTGTTACTTGAATCATAGAATTATATTCGGCATTTTTCAAGCCATCTAGTATGGGGTTACTATCCAAATTGCAACAACTAGCAAGGTAAATGCCAATCCAAGATTCAGGGCTTTCGCTTGTTTCGGACTTGAGAATATTTTACTCAGTGTTACACCTGAAATGGTCCAAGTTAATACTGCACAGTATCCAAACACTCCATTTAATCCTACAAGTGAAACTTTTGAGATGAAACCGTAACCAAATGTGGCACCAAACGTAGTCATCAGAACTAGAAAATGAATCCAAGCCTTACCATTGACCATTTGTAGAACCAAACCGGTTCTGAATCCTAGAGGTTGTTCGGTGTTGCCAAGCGAAGATGTTGTTCCAGAATCCTCTGAATTTAAATCTTCTAATTTGGTTGTAGCCATTTTGTAGGCGAGGTAAGTGATGTAGAAAGCACCAATCCATGATAGAAAAGTGAATACTTCTTCATTTTCTTCAATCACTGTTGATGCTAATCCAACTCCAATGCCTAGAGTTGACCAACCAGTCACCATTCCTAGAGTAAGTGGGATTGTATTTCTGAAACCATATTGGGAGCCGTGCGCAGCACATAGTAGATTGTTTGGCCCAGGTGAAAAGCACATTGGGACCATGAAGGCGACTACAGCAGTTAGGGCAACAATATCGATTTAATCACCTGCAAGGAGTTGTTTTAGATGGTTGCTAGTGCCTGTGACAGGTCAGCCCATAGATCTTCAACATCTTCAATTCCAATACTCATTCGAACAAATCCTGAATTGATACCTGCTGCAATTCTGACTTCTTGTGGGACGAATATGTGGCTTGTATTGAACGGGCATTCTACTAAACTTTCAACACCTCCAAGGCTAGTTGCTTCAAATACGATTTCAAGACTACTGATGAATTTTAATGCCGCATCATCCCCTCCATCGACAGTGAATGCTAACATCCCTGTTCCTCTTGGCATTATTTTTTGAGCTACCTCATATTGGCTATTTCCCTCAAGCATTGGGTGATTTACTGAATTAATCATGGGGTGTTTTTCTAGCCGTTTGGCCAGTTCCAACGAATTATCAACATGTATTGGCATACGTGCGTGAAGTGTGCGCATTCCTCTCTCTAGTAGGTAACAAGCGTGTGGGTCAGGGCAGCCTCCGAAGTGAACCTTTTTGGCGAAAAGAGTAGTAATTAATTCGGCGCTGCCAACAACTGCTCCACCAACAATATCCGAATGCCCTCCGAGGTATTTGGTGGTTGAATGTAAAACCAAATCACAGCCCATTGAAATTGGTTGAGTTGCCCATGGAGTGGTGAAGGTATTATCGATGATAAGCAATAGATTGTGTCGACTAGCAATATCTGCAAATGCTGGGATGTCTGCTACTTTCAATGTTGGATTTGATAAGGTCTCAATATACAGTATCTTGGTATTATCTTGAATTGCAGCTTCGTAGGAAGATGGGTCAGTCATATCGGCAAAAGTAACTTCAATACCAAATCTTGGTAATTCCTCAGTCATCAATCCATAAGTTCCTCCATAAACATCTGGGGCGGCCACACAATGGTCTCCTTGTGAAAGAATGCCTAGAAGCGTTGTTGATATGGCAGCCATTCCGCTAGCGAATAACAACCCATCCTCAGCACCTTCCATGGCACAAATTTTTTCTGTTGCGGCATCAGAATTAACGCTTGATAGGCGTGAATACAGAAGAGTATGTTGGGCGCCAGCAGCCCAACCAGCATATCTCTCCTCAGTTAACTTGTAAGTTGACGATTGGAAAATTGGCGTATTGACTGCGCCCTCAATGTGTTTGGTGCCTGAGTGAACTGCTTTTGTTGCAAACTGCTTGTCGGTTTCATCTGTTGCCATAGCCCTACGAGGGCATATTTGATTTCAACAATACGCCATACAATGATGGTGACTGTCGGATAAAGGGTGGGTTATGGCGGGGAAATCCGACTATATGACGGAAGTAATAAGAATAAGCCGCCTATACGACAACCATGCTTTTTAGTCAACTTGATGACAAAGATACACTAATTCTTGAACTTCTAATTGAGGATGCTAGAGCTAGCACAAAGAGTATAGCGGATCGTTTAAACATCCCTAGGGTGACGGTTCATGATCGGATAAAAAGACTTCAAGAGAGGGGCGTTATTGACAAATTTACCGTCAAACTTTCACACGAAAAACTGGGTTTTCCTCTGCATGGGTTCTTACTAGCAAATTGGGCCGGTGACAAGGCTAGGAAAGATCGTAGAAGTGTTGCAAAAGAGATTTGTAAATTACCATTTATTGTGGGTTGCCATATTATCACTGGTCAATGGGATTTTATTATTGAGGTAGTTGCCCGTGAAATGGATAGCCTAGGGGATTCAATCCTTGATGAATTATCAAAAATCGAGGGCATAAGTCATACTCAGACAATGGTGACATTCTACAGTTATACTGGTGCTGCCAGCGGCGCATAAGTTGAAACGAGTGAAATCGAATACCTCGTATTTGTTTTTAGTCGCACCATATTCTCACGCGAGAAGTTGAATAGGTGCCATGTAATACGGTGAAATTGGGGGGCACACGATGCAGATTCTAAAACGAGATGAAGACATGATGAAACTTCGTATTCAACATGAGGATGACCTTTGGGTCATCTCTCAATTAGTGAAAGGAAACAAATCTGCTGGGATGGTTTCTCACCGCCGTGACCAAACAACTGGTACTCAAGAAGGGGGGAGAGCAAAATCAGCAGAGCGAAAGGCGATGTGGATTCAAATCTCCGTTGAAGATTCAGAGTTTCAGATATTCTCTGATAATCTAAGGTTGCATGGTGTAATCACCGAAGCGCCGATTGACAAGGGCTCATTTCATACTCATAATGTTGGCCTAGGCGATGAGTTAGAGTTGATTGCTGAGACCGGATGGAATCGTGCTGATGAAAAGTTACTCAGCGAAGCGGTACAAGATGGTGGCCGTGCATTAATAGGCATTGTAGTGGTTGAAAATGACGAAATCATTCTATTCGAAATTGCGTCGCACGGAATGAGGGATTTAGCAACTTTTACCCTTCGCGGTGGTGGCAAACGAGAGAAGAGTTCTGGGGCAGTTAGAGATGGTTTCTTTGCTAAGGCAGCCAAAGAATCCTCGATGTTATTCAGTAAAGACGCTTCTCTGGTTGTTTGTGGGCCAGGCATGGCTCGTCAGCAATTTGAAAAATTACTGCGAATGAATGGCTGTGAACAGAAAATGCTCAATGTTGGCACCAATATTGGAGGGCGTCCGGCTGCCAATCAGGTCTTAGCAGAAGGTTTGGCGGCTGAATTACTTGGCGAAACAGCGATCGCAAAACAAACTGAATTGATAGAAGAGGCATTGAAAAGGATGGCAACAGATGGCCCTGTTGCGTACGGTTACGAAATTATTGCAAAAGCACTTGAAGATGGGGCGATTGAAACTTTGATTATCAACTCTGAACTTCTAAGAGATGAAGAGAAGTTGATTGGAGATGAAACGTGGATTGATTTCACTAATCGACTTGACGAAAAAGGTGCCCAATTAGTTCAGGCATCAGATGGCCATGATGCAGGACTGCAACTAAACGGTTTAGGCGGAGCAATCGCCTTGTTACGCTGGAAAATAGATTGAAAATAATTCAATATATTGTTTTCCAGTTATTGCTGATATCAGGCGAATAGAATATAGGCGCCGATGCCAAACATTGTGATATCAACAATGACATGGCTGACATAAGATGGCCATATGCTTCTATGACGCAAATAGAGCCAAGACCACATAACACCACCCGCAAATACACCTATTGAAGCGAGAGTTATTGCCCACCATGGAAACATTTCTCCACTACCAAAGATATGATGTGATGTGAATACTAGACTGGCTAGAATTACTGCCCATTTACCGCCAACAAAAGTCTCAAACTTTTCAAAGATGAACCACCGAAATAAGTACTCTTCAAGTAATGAGTTGAATGTGAACCAGTAGACAAATGCTGCGAAATATAGCCAAGGATTAAGTAATCCAAAAGGTTCAACATAACCCTTAATTTCACTATTATCAAGGCTACCACGGGCTATAATCCATGCAATAAACATCACGGTACTCATCGCAATCCCGAGATAGATCCCCTCCTTGATTCCACCCTCAGGACACGGAGATTTTGAAACCTCTTTTTTTTCTATTTTTACCCTCCAAAATGTGGGGAACCCAATCTGCCAAACTTTTCCTAGCATCCAAACTGCTGAACCAATAATCCCACCAAAAGTGGTGGCGATGATAAGTGAAACAGTAGCTATTGGGGCGGTGAAAAACAGAGCCAAGCCAGCCTCAGCCTTTTCTTCCATTGGATTAATTCACCTTAGTGTAGCATTTGAATTATTTGCCGGCATCAGCATTTTGCAATGACTTTCAATTCCACGGCAATAGTTGTTGGTAGTGCTGTAACAGCAACGGTCGTTCTTGTTGGCATAATTTCTGAGAAGTATTCCGCATAAACTTCATTAAATCCTGTAAAATCTCTCTCCATATCTACGAGAAAGCAAAGGCAGTCAACCACATCTTCAAGCGATAGTTCTACCTCTTCAAGAATAGATTTGATGTTCTCTAGTACTTGCTTTGTCTGTGCCTTGATGTCATAATCAATTGGGTTTGCATTTTCATCTTTAATTGCACCACCAACAATTTCGTTGGTTTCAGGATGCCTTGGGCCAATCCCAGATACAAAAACTAGGCTTCCAACACGTCTTGCGTGAGGGTACGCACCTACTGCCTTTGGTGCGTTATCTGAAAAAATCGGCCCATCTTTGTTCATCATTTTACCTGCGGTTTTCTTACCTACAATAGAGCCAGCTACAGCACCGACTGGCCCACCAACTACAGCCCCTGCAGCAGCACCTATTGCCCCACCAGCATGTGAAATAACTGAGGTGCCATATTCATCATACAAATCATCAATGACCTCTACGGGTGATGGCCAATCCTCTTTCTCCTCATCAGAATCAGGTTCTTCTCCCTCTTCTGGCATTAATTCATCCCCTTATCGAGAACATCTCTGTCACCAGAGTAAACTTCAACATCATCTTCATCAAATTCCTTATCGCCAATTGAGCCAGATGTGGGGGTGAGTTGGATGACCGCACCCCCTGCGCCATGTAGTGCAGCGTATGCCAGCACCTCTCCATTGTAATTGTTTGATTGTCCCATGGTTGCTGCCATCCACCAAACTGGTTTGTAAGCCACCACTTTTTGAACCCTAATTTGGCCATGTATTTCGCGGCTTAGTTGGCTTAAATCTTCTAAACGTCCTTGGCCAAAGAACTCCATAATTTTCTGATTCCACTCTTCATCCTTGGCACTGTGGATACGGTCGTCTTGTGGTTCAATGTGTTCTGTGAACATGCGATTAGAAAGTGTAGCAACTACCACCACTACCGCTTTTTTTCCTTGTTGCTTGAGAGTATCTCTCGCGGCTTTTCCTAAGACAATTGATTCAGCCCGGTTCGAATAAACGTTTGAGGAGACGATACATGCTGGAATCCGATTGTCTGGATTTAGTAATTTTAGAGCAACGACTGAGCCGGTGTCAATGGGGAATCCATCATAGGCGATGGTCCTAGAATGAAGTCCTCTTTCACCACAATTTTCATTGTATGTATGGGCAAAATCGGTATCCATTTTGAATTTGTAGGGCATACTGCCAAGAAAGTGGAAATCATCGTCAACATGTGTCCATTCAGGTTCAGGATGGGCTTGTATTTGATGTCCAATGACACTTGGCCATGTAGTTGAGTAGATGAGGATTAAATCCGCATCACTTTCTTCAATTCTCTGTCGCGCAGTATCAAAGGCTGAGCGTAGTTGTCCCCAACCCTCATTCTGTTCAGGGGCTAGAAGTGGGTGTGGTTGAGGTGGCACATATAGGCCAAAGCAAATTGGAGATTCACTCAAAGTACAACCTCCCTTGTTTCAGAATTTGGATCCCACGCAGCAATTACATTTCCAGTTCCAATCACAGATTGATAACCATATATTTCTGCAGGATAATCAGGCATTCCTAGAGCTTCCATCATCCAACTTATTGAGCCAGAATCAGTTTCAGCCATTGTCTGCTCAGTAAATTCAGGCATCAAGTCAATGACTTCTTGCATTTTCCCTTGACGCATTAAATCAATCAGTTTCATGTCCCAAACATAATTGCTGTGATTGTAAATATGTTGTTTTGACATATCTTCTGGGATAGGTGGCTCTGTGGTGAAATGCCGGTGTGAAAGACTGTGAGTTGAAACTAAAACTACTCGCTTATCACTCTCAAGGATAGCCTTACGACAGGCTCGGCCGAGTGCTCGAGCTTGTTCATTCATGACTTCTACTGAGTAATAATGCCGACTACGGTTTGATGAGATAGGAACAATGGGTTTGTCCCAATCTCTGTTGAGCATGTGTGCAGAAACAATGGTTCCGTAATCAATCCGGAAATCTTGGTTTTCCATCATCATTGTAACCATGCCTGCATCTTTGGCAGCATCGTGCATGGCGCGAGATAATTCTACATCTACATCTAGGTCGTAGTTGAATTGGAAAAGATTCGGGAAAACTGGGTCAACCGACTTTGATTTGAAATGAGGAAGTCCAAGGAAGTGAGTTCCGATGTAAGTTTGCCAATGTGGGGTGAAAATGACCAAAGCATCGTAGTCAAGAGTTTTGAGTTTGTTAGCTA
>CAUZNH010000039.1:0-7312 GCA_963581345.1 Candidatus Thalassarchaeaceae archaeon
TCCCAAGCGGATTCGGTTTGTTCTATTCCGTGTTCATTCGCCACTACTAACGGAATCTCGTTTGATTTCTGTTCCTCGCCCTACTAAGATGCTTCAATTCGGGCGGTTCCCTTTCCAGTAAATTAATACGGGAATGACTTCGTAAAGCCAGGAGGTCCTATTCGGCCATCTACGGATCCAAGGCATTCATGCGCCTCCCCGTAGCTTATCGCAGCTTGTCACGACCTTCATCAGCTCTCGAGCCGAGCCATCCCCCAGTCAGGTTGTAGCATCAATTTGCTTTTTATTCTCTTACTCCACACTTTCCTGTGTGAGTCCTCTGGTGTCCAGGAATCTATCTATCTTGATTTCACAGGACACCCCGTTTCCCCACAGGGCGAGGCGTCCTCAATCTACTTCCCTTGTAATGTGTACATCACAAGGTGCATTGTAAGCATCTCGCCGACTTACCACCCCTTTATGAATGCACCGAATCAGACACCCTTTTTTAGGGGCGACTAAATGAGGGATAGAGTCCTATTTCACCGAAGAAATCAAGGTTGCTTCAACCCATTGGAGAGATGCGGTGAAGGTTACCCGAAATTAACTCGTTATCAGGTGCGAGGCTAGATGCATGGCGAAGCAGTTCAGTAGCCTCGTCAAATTCACGGATTCCAATCATTGAAACCGCCTTACCGTTTATTGATGAGACGTCTTCTGAATCTAGTGATAGTGCAACATCGTAGAACTTTAGTGCAGTATCGTGTCGATGGCAAGAACTGAGAGCAGTTGCAAGGTTACAAATCACCGAGACATCATTTTGTGATGCTTTTGCTGCTTGTCTTAATGCCAATACAGATGCTTCAAAATGTGGTTCATCCGCTGGATGTTGGCTAGGTCTCTCCTCTTGAACTAACAGTGCTTGTTGCAGTAATGAGAGACCAAAATTATTGAGTGCAGCCGCATTTGTTGGTTGTGATTCGCATATTTTTCTGAAACAATCTGCTGCTTCTTGCCAGTTCGATTGGGCCAAAGCGGCGAATCCAATATGCGCCTGCTCCTGTAAGCCTGAATCCCCAAGGCCTGTGACTGCTAGTGCCCGAGCAGGCATTAATTCCGGATCGGTCCCTTCCATCACCGTTGGGTCAAATGAAACGGCGGTTGTTGCAGGATCGACAAAGCTGTCATAATCAACATAGACTTCACTAACTTGTAACTCATCACCAAAGTCGTGGTAGACAATATCTTCCTCATGCAGAATTACATCTTGGTCAACACCTTCTACAGTCCCCTCTGTGGTAGAATAATTTATGGTTTCACTTGATGAAGAACTACCTTCAAAAACTTTTATTTCAGATTCTTCTACAATTGTTGCGTCATCTTCTAAACCGTCATCAACATCAGATAATATTCTAGCAACCAACATCACTTCTTGTTCTGGCTGAGCCAGTTTGACAACCGGTATTTGCTCAACAGATGTTTCATCTTGTTCATCAGGTGTTTGAATTTGTATCTCAGGTGTTTCATCTTGTTCATCAGGTGTTTGAATTTGTATCTCAGGTGTTTCAACTTGTTCAACTATTTCATTTGAAGATTCTTCGGGTTCTTCTTCATGAATAGGTGGGGTGGGGGCATCGTTTGAATCATCAATTTCCTCTTCACCTCTGCTTGGACTTCCAACCCCAAAAGGAAGTGAAGTTTGTCCACCCGTTGACCCCCCGATTGAAAATGGTAAGGAAGTAGGGGGAAGGGAATTAGATGTCTCCATATCTATTTTTTCAACACCATCCATTGAGGTAACCAATCGGTTAAGTCCTGGCAGATCACCACTAGGAACCATTTTGCCATCAGTATCTGAAACTTCAGCAAGATGTGATATTCTGCTACCACAAGAAGGACAAATATCATTACCACCAAAAATCAGCCCGCAGGCGTCGCACTCCTGCATCATGCTGTGTGGGTGTGCGCTCCTCTTTGATGCTACCGTAGTAATGATTAAAATTTTGAAGTTACAATATCTTAAGGATGAACCCTAAAGAGATTAATATTATTGAAAATTATTCTTCTTCAACCCTAGTAACATCAGATTTAGGACCTGCCTTCAGACCAACAATTAGCATTAAAATAAATGCCACTAAACATATTATCCAAGGATAAATTGGATTTGACCATTCAATGACATACATTACCATTGAATATGCAGTCACAACTACCATAGTCACTAACATCATAGGGAATCCTACCTTGAAGAAACGGTTGAATGAAATAGGGTACCCTGCATCCTCGGCAATACCAGCTGTTACAACATTTGCAGAAGCACCTATGATTGTCCCATTACCACCAAGGCACGCCCCAAAGGAAAGTGCCCAAGCAAGGGGTGCCAATGCCAAACCTAATTCTGGATCAGATGCTATACCAATTACCACTGGAACCATCGTTGCCGTATAGGGAATATTGTCAATAAATGCTGAGGCAAATGCTGAAACCCATAATAGGAGAAGGACAGCGGTCATCAACCTCATATCTTCAGGTGCACTCTTAATTATGCCAGTAACAATATCACCTATTGCATCAATAAGCCCCATTGCTTCAAGCCCATGAATCAAAATAAACAATCCTATGAAGAAAATTAATGTCGTCCATTCAACATCATCTAAACGTTCTTCAATCCTGTGAGGGTGAGTAACTAATAGCATCAAAACACTTCCCCCTAGAGCAATTGTTGCCACAGTAAAAAGAGGGTGATGGAAGGCACTATGAATGAAGAATGCAATCAATACAATTGCAAATACAAATCCAGACCTCTTCAACATATCATAATCTTTAATCTTGTATCTTTCTTGAAGCATTTCGATACTACGGTAACGTTGACCTGTTACACCTTCACGTTCTATTTTATGTAACAGCCAAAGGCCAGGCAAAAAGGCCAACAAAACACCCGGGCCAATATTAATAATAAAATCAGTGAAGACTATTGCTTGGTCCTCCAAAGGGCCGCCCGCTAATGCTGAAGGTGATAATTGAGCCCCAATAATGATATTTGGGGGGTCTCCAATCTGTGTTGCTGCGCCACCAATGTTGGAAAACATTACTTCACTAAGAAGTATAGGAATGGGATCCAGCCGCAACACCTTTGCAAGTGAAATTGTAACAGGTGCTATCAATAACATAGTGGTCACATTATCTAAAAATGCGGAAAATACTGCAGTAACTAAACAAAGAATTACCACTAATCGCCAAACAGAACCCCCTGACAATGCATAACATTTCACTGCCGCCCATTGAAAGAGACCTGTTTCAGATAATATGGACACCATTATCATCATACCTAGGAGAAGACCAACGGTTTCCTCATCAATCCAAGTAACAAGAGTACCAAGACTAGGACCGTCTCCAATATAATGAAGAACGCAAACAACCAAAACAGCCCCTAAAGCCGCTGCTAAAGCCCGATGAACCCACTCAAACACAATCAAAGTATAGACTCCAAACAAGATTGCTATAGAAACCATTAATGCCCAACTTGGCATTTCAGGAGGCTCCCATACTCCTTGAGACGAACTAGATCCAGCTAAAACAGTCGGGACCAAAGCAATACCTGCTAAAATAGATGGAACAATCCATCTACCAAAGGGTAAACGATTGGCCCCCAATTCTACGCCCATGTTATTGGCGGAGCAATATGGTTCATGAAAGCGTCGCTAATTAGAAAGTACATTTCCCAATAATTATGCTTCCTTAATGTCATCAACATTAACAAATGAGGTGGTTGGCTCTGGAATTAAATCATCAATATTTTGTTCAATAATTATTTCTTTACCCAAGTCATTTTCTTTTACCACAACGATTTCTTCATGGGCAACCTCCGAAGAAGTTAATGCGGCATCTAATTCCTTCAAAGTATTGCTAATTACGTGTGAATTTAACTGACCCAAACGCTCAGCAGATATCATAAAGGGTGCGAAATAACGGCTATCTAAAAGCATCGCGAAATATTAACAAAAAAACCTCAAAGAAAAATAACGTTCACTCTTCTTCAATTTCTGCCAATGTTTCATCGTGAACGATTGACTGTGTTGAGTCTGGAATCAATTCTTCTAGGTCCAATACCTCTTCAAATTCTTCAGATAACGAGTCTTTCACCACAATGATTTCTTCATGTGCAAATTCAGATGATGCCAGTGCAGAATCAAGTCCTTTGAGCGTGCTTTCAATAACATGAGGATTTAACTGGCCGAGCCTCTCTGCCTCTCGTAAAGCCTCGATCTCGGCACGAATAAGATCACGTCTTGCTGATTCAATTCTGCTTGCATGTACAAGCGAAGTATTCGCCAACTCATCAATTTGTGATTTTGCCTTCTCAATACTAGCGTGATACGGTTCAGCCATACGCTCGCGGTCAATTTCACTAATCATTCCCTGCGTACTGAGTGAAGACAGTTTTCGTAGCGCCGCACGCGATGCAACGAGCCTAGCTAATGCCGACTCGTACTTCACCTCACTTTTTGCTAAACGACCAGAAATACCCAACTTTGAAAGGAGCGGTTTCATAGTTAACCCTTGAACTAGTAAAGTGAACAAGATTACACTAAAAGTGAGCACCAACATATCATGATAAATCGCCTCATTAAATTGGATATTGACAATTTCTCCATCTATCAGTAATTTTTGCCCATCGTGAACAATATGTGAAAGCAAGAGCAGCAAGGCAATCGGAATACTTCCTCGCAGGCCACCCCACCACATAGCCAATTGCCATCTCCCATCAATTTTCCTCGGCTCACCAATGTTTGCCAAACCGGTAAGTGGGAACACCACTAATCGGGCAACTAAAGCCCCACCAATCGCAATTAAGGCAAGATAACCCGTGTGAACATCCCATGATAAAACAGATTGCAACTCATAGCCCACCAAGACGAATAAGATGCTGTTAACAAGGAATGATACCACTTCCCAAAAGTGATGTAAACCTACTCGGGCGGTCGGAGTCATGCCTTCTTGTACACCCTTATTGCCAACTAAAAGACCGGCGACAACAACAGAAATCACCCCGCTACCATGCATCAATTCTGCTAACAAAAATGAGCCGAATGCAAGAGCAACAGTGAGTGCGATTTCAACTAAATGGTCCTCGCTCTGTTGCAATAAATGATTGGCAACCATGCCGCAGATGTAACCCGCAACAATCCCAATCGTCACAACCAACAGGAAGGAGGCAATACCATCCGTGATGACATTACCAAGGTCAATTGATTGACCTGCAATCACCGAAAGTGTAGTCACTAAAATGATGTTGAAAACAACAATTGCAGTCCCATCGTTGAACAAGGACTCACCCTCAAGTAAAACCGATAGTCGCTTTGGAGCACCTAAAGAGCGCACCAACGCAAGTACGCTAACGGGGTCAGTGGCGGCTAAAATTGAGCCTACCAAAAGTCCGTAAAGCAGTCCATTGTCTTCACCCCACCAAACAAATCGCCAGCAGATTAGTCCTATGATCAACGTGTTGAGAAGTACACCTGGAATGGCTAGCAAAGAGATGGTTTTCCAATTCTGACGGAGTTTGTCTATGTGCATCGCTGACGAGCCTTCAAACAAGAGAGGGGGAAGCAGAATGAAGAGAATTAATTCGGCCGATAATAAGCCGCCACCAGGCTCTAGTCCAGCGAACATCGATTCACCTAGCCAGCCTAGAACAAGGCCGACAATTACCAGTGCGATGGTGTATGGAAGTCTCACCCAACGGATAGCGATTGCAACCAGTAAAGCGAGAATTAGTGTCCCAAGCAGACCCTCAAGCCAGGTGGGTGGTATTACTGTCATCGTACCTCGGAGGTCCGAACCGCTGTTGAATCCTCCGCCATCCGAAGATGTAATCCGAGCGAATAATTAACTCATCGTCAAAATCAATGATATAGTGCCATATCGGTATTTAGCGATAGAAAACTGCTATATTGCCACGCATGATAATTATTTTTGAAGAAGTTTGTTCAGCTAACATCTGCCACAGACTTTGGCGGTCAGCGGAATCATCTGCCAAACCGCGATTGAGTTTTGCCTTGACCATTGTTCGCGACTTCAACTGTGAATTTAATTCGCTGACAACCGAGTCAGTCAACCCAGATTTGCCAACCCTAATTGTCACTTCTAAAGTCGGATCTAAAGCCCTTTTTCGTAATCTTTTATCCGCTTCAACCATTATTCATCACCCTTTACGAAGTCCGGCCCACGCCGGTTGGTCCTGCCACACGAAAGGCAGGTGACTCGCAGTATTTTTCCGCGCACGCGTGCACTTGCATTTACCCCTGGTCGGAGCGCGATTTTACACGACCGACATACCCAAGGCCTTCTCCCGTCTGGTAGACCCAAACGATGTTTCTTTGATAAGTTCAGTATATCCTTAGCCGCAGAATTAACTGACGAATCGGGATGTTTCCAAGGTTCTTGGAGAAGATTTTCAAGGTGATTTCGTGAGTATACTGCACGAACTTTTCGAGCTTTTGCGCTTCGACCGCGCCCCCTTCTTCCCATTATATCACCCAAATTTTTAGTTTAGAACCGCTGAGATTTCGGCTCCGACATCAGCCATTGCTTGATTGCCGTTGACTGTAGCAAGGAGGCCTTTTTCCGCATACCACTTTGCGAGTGGTGATGTCTGATTATGATATGCTGTTAGGCGAGTTCTGACAGCCTCTTCGTTGTCATCTTTTCTTTGAATCAGGCGCCCAGCAATTTCGGCTGGTGCCGGCTTGAATGTCACGTGGTAAATATCACCTGTTTCGGGGTCCATTCTTCTGCCCACAATTCTCCCAACAATTGCATCGTCCGGAACTTCTATCGATATCACCAAGGAGACTTCTGCGATTTCTGCTAAGGCTTCTGCTTGAGGGATTGTTCTTGGGAACCCATCAAACAATACCCCTTCACTAGCATCGTCTTGTTGCATTCTCTCTTCAATCAAGCCAATGATGACATCATCTGGCACTAGTTCACCTGCTTCCATGTACTTCTTGGCTTGCAAACCAAGTGCGGTTCCAGCCGCCAAAGCAGAACGCAACATATCACCAGTAGAAACCTGTGGTTTTCCTGTTGCGTCAACAATTGCATCGGCTTGCGTGCCTTTGCCTGCACCGGGTGGGCCAAACAGTACGATTGACTGGCTCATATTATCGGCGAAATAGACCTTCTCAATAAGCACGACGGTCAGGAACTGATGTCATTTGTCCCTATCTGGAACATATCCCGTTGGTGGGGGTGGTGAACCACCTGGAAGTGGTGGTACACCTTTGGGGGGAGGAGGTGCACCTGTCGGCTTGAGTGGTGCTAGAGGGCC
>CAUZNH010000040.1:0-7300 GCA_963581345.1 Candidatus Thalassarchaeaceae archaeon
AACTACTAAAATTGTCCGATATCAAAGGGCAATGGTCAGTATTATTCTTTTATCCTAAAGATGGATCCCCTGGCTGTACTATTGAGTCATGTGCATTCCGTGATAGATATGATGAAATCGTAGAAGCAGGAGGTAATTTGTATGGGATTTCATCTGACTCAATCCAAACTCATCAAAATTTTCGGAAGAAGCATAATTTACAATACACATTACTAACAGATTCAAAAAGTCAACTCGTTAGAAAGATGAAATTAAAGCGAACGTTTGGGATACTTCGAAGTCGTGTGACATTCATTGTAGATCCCGAAGGAATTGTTAGAGGCGTAGTCACATCTCAATTTAATCCATACAAGCATATTCAACACGCGTTGAAAATTTTGATGTCAAAAGATGAATAAATCATTCATTGGTTCCAGATACTTTCGGGGCATCTTGTATTGAAGTTGGGCAAGTACTGATTCCCGTCAAGCGATAGAAAGGACAGTATCCAAATGCGGATGTCAATACACTCCAGAGCCCAATAAATAACAAAATCATCTCCCATTGTGCATTTGAAAAATAATCAAGCATTACAAATCCAAATCCACCAATTAAGCGTATGATTCTATCTCCAGTTCCTAAATTCATTAGTTCAACTCCATTGTATGGTGGACGGGGTGATAACCCGATATTTGGTTGATTGATTCTCCCATATAACCTAACAAAGCAGGATTGTATATAGAGAGTTGTTTATTCGCTAGGCTTTTACAAACCAATTTATCCATAATTATCACCATGGGTACTTTAAATTCCATAATATGCCATCATTGATAATCACTTGAATAGCTAACATTCCCGCCCCTAACAATGGCCAAATAGTTCCAGAATGTATGTTTTGTTGATGGGCCCCCAATGCAAACAACCCCAGTAAAATATTACCAATACACACGAGTAATAAATTTCCAATAACTAACCATTGAGTCCAATTATAATCGCTACGAACATGAAAAGCAGTCAATTCTAACCACAAAATGGATGGTATTAGAACTAGTATTAGTGCAATGAATAAACGTGTATGGCCCCCATTCAACCCATCACCCCAAGGCCATTGTATCATTTCAACAGCAGCAGCATCCCAGTGATAGAGAAAGAACCACCACATGATTAGAAATCCAGTTGCTGCAATGAACATACATGCTATATTGAGTGGACGCCATGATTCGGGGATTCCACCCCATAATTGATTTGGATCATCCATTCGATATATGCCAAATACATACGATAGAAGAACAAGTGTCCCAAATATGTATACTGTCATTCGCAATATTTCCCGAGTAATTTCCATGATTATACCTCAAAACTAAATTTCCTAATTAATGATATTTTATGATTTTACCAATGTAACCCGAGAACACTTTTCACAACTCTTTTGGCGCTTAATATCCCATTATTATGATACTGTAGGCCAGAGCGACAAGCTTGAGTCCAGTGAATATCAATACAATCATGATCAATGTCCCGCCATACCGAATTACGATCTACTGAATTTTCTAAATTGAATACAGGCAACTTTGGTTCATAAGTTTTGACAATCTTAGATTTATCAATGTGGTGAGTGATGAAGTCATGATAATTTTCGGTGTTATACACGTATGTGATGACATAATCTAATTCAATATCTGACATTATTGGTTTGATTGTATTTGTTATGTAGAATTTGTTAGTAGTTTGATTTTTGTGAGTTTGGTGTAACCAGGGCATATTTTTAATTGATGAAAAATCTGAATGCAATAATACGTAACAATCCATCTTCCCCCACTTGTTTAGTTCATCAATTAGTAAATTAGAGGCCACATCAGAAATCAAAGGAAGGGCTTGGAATGGTTGTGTAGCCATTACTACATGATCACAAGACCATGATCTCCCGTCTCGACTTTGGATGTTTAATCCCCCCCCTTTATTTCTAGAAATATCATCTATTTTTGTATTCATTTCTTGTGTATATTTTTCATTTAAAATTAATTTTTTTTCCAATGCGTGAATTATTCGACCATCTAATACACACCACCCCCTTTCATCTTCTAAAGCAGTCTTATCTCGAACTTTTAGAGTCAAAGCATACTCGAATATGAATGAAGCGAAAACATGAGCTGGTTGATTGTCAAGGTCTTCAAATCTACACCAAGTATTAATCCCAACCCAAGGCATAAAAAAATGAGTGAATACAGTTGAATTAATTAGCCTATAACCAAGTAGATCTCTAACACTTTTACTAGATTCAGGGCGGCACTTGAATTGGTAATATAATTTAATGAAAATAATGGCGCCATTTATTATTTCTCTCAAAGAAGCACTCTTGAATAATAATTTTAGAAATGGCCATAATCCTGCACCCATCTTAGTATTCCATTCTTTATTTTCAAAAACAATCGATCCTTCTAGTTCTGAGAATTGATGTGGGGTTTGTTCAATTTCAAGTTCACGACATAAGTTGAGGTAGTGGGGCTGTTGTGCTGGTAGAGTTATGATGACAGTTGTTGAATAATGCCTCCCTCCTTCTAGATATGGATCATTATTCCCTCCTACGATATTACGCTGTTCAAGTAATGTCACATTACATCCTGCTTGTAACAGGTATTTTGCAGCAGTTAATCCACTAATCCCTCCCCCAATTACAACTACAGATTTCCCTTCACCTCCGTGGCTGGGCATATTTACGGGTAATGCATCTGTAGCCATGAAACTGGATGTAGACTGGGGGTGTTCTCTTAATTTAATCAACAATAATGTGAGTAATGTTAAAACTACAAACACAGAGATTATTCCATTCATTATCCAAGTCTAATTTCCATCTGCTTATCAATAGTTGTTCATCCCCACAGAGGTCATTAATTTAAGATTCAGTTAAATCTCCTGATAAGAAAAGAGCCATGAATATCAAAAATATTTGTAAAAAAGATCTCAAGATATGTTGCGCTGTAGTTAGTTTTGTTCCATTGAAAGCAACATCATGTGTCCACATATAGATATTCGCTGGAAAAACAGCAATGAGGAAGATTGCTAGTAATCTCCCACTAACGACTCTTGTTTCAGGATATATTATTCCAATACCACCAGCGATTTCCATTATTCCAGTTAAATAGACCAAAAATAACGCGTAAGGAAGATATGAAGGAACGATATCAACAAATTTTTGTGGCTCTCTTAAATGTGAGAATCCTATAAGAATGAATGTGATTCCGTAAATCAATGAGAACAAATGTGCTATCATCATCAAACAAACTCCAACTCATTATAATTAATATAGTGTTTTTTGGTTCAAAGTACACATACTTCATTATTCAATTCTAATTGAGCCCTAATATCGATGCGGCTTTAGTAAATACAGTGAGTGATTCTTGCATCCGGTGCCCATCATCAATCTCAATTAGAGATACAACGAAATCATCTTCTTCAGCGACCTTGCGGGAGTTCTCAATCGGTACAATTGTATCTTGATTTCCATGTAGAATAACAGTTGGGTGATTCAGTTTTGGCCATGACATCCGTTCTGCTGAGAGGAAAAATTCCCAGTCCAATGTCACTTCAATTCCTAAACCATTCATGAAATAAGGAATACTGCCATCTCTCTCCCATTGCGCTAAACCTTCCGGTTTGGCTCCGGTTCGCCATAAATCATCTAATCCAAAGGCCGGAGCGATCAGTAGCAGTGAGAATTTTTCGTTAGGACGGAGGTTGGAGGCGTTGGCTGCGGCCAAACCACCCATTGATGAGCCAGCGATTAAATCAAACGGCCCATCTTCATCAATAATCCGAAGCAAAACTTCAGTCTCTTGTTCAATTGTCCAACCAAGTTCAGACATTGATGGGGTAACAACATCCCAGCCGAATTCATCTCGCATATAGGATGGTTTGCTTCCTTCAGGAGTACCCTCTAATCCATGTGCAAAAAGAACTCGCACTAATTTTCACTTCCGATAGATGTAATATTCAACGGTTTGAAATCACTTCCTTCAAGATGGCATCTAGTTAATGAGATACCTAATTTCCCATTAATTGGTATTAATCTGACATGAATTTCAGCGGTCACTTCAACAACAGCTGAAAATAAGTGGCCGCCATGGACAACATGATCATCATCTGATACAACTACATGGATATGAGTGAAAGGCTCCCCATCTAATTCAGCAACATTTCCTTGTAACGACAATAATTCAACCGATTCATGAATGAATTTGCGCTGATAAATTCCATCATCAGCCAAGTAACCAATATCGACATTGCGCACTCTGCCAATGCCACTTGTAATGGCTCCAGAATGGTAACCAATGTCCCTCATTATATCCTGTATTGATGCATGAATTTCTTCCCCAGGGTCAAGCCTGATAATCATGTCTTGGTCCCACACGCCCTTTTCCATACCCCACCCTAGGGGCGAGGGTTTGATAGATATTCGCTGACCCCGTAAGATTGGTGTGCAGTTGAGCCGCGGCATTGTTATCTTCGTTGAGGATGAAGAAACCCTCCGTAAATTAGGGGAAACAATCCTTTCTCGAATGGGTTTTGAGGTTTCAGCCCATGAAGATGCTGAGTCAGCATTTGAAAAGATAAAACAGAATCCAAATATCGTTCTATTAGCCACTGATATGTCACTTCCAGAGATGAACGGGGTGAACCTCGCTCACAAGGTAAGGGAGTTGGGAATTCAGGCGCCCGTGCTGTTGATGAGTGGTCACGACGAGGCGGATATCCTTGAGGCTGGAGGGGTTCCACCACCAGGGATAATGTTGCAAAAACCCATTGGCTTGGCTGAGTTACGGGCTACTGTTGATTCACTGCTCTCATAATGGCCTTGGCGGCGTTTTTTGGTTAGTGGGGCCATTGCTTCATTTCAATTGAATTCTCTCCAGTGGAAATTGTTGAAAGGCAATTTCGAGTCTAGAATTAAGTTCTGATTTCCAGTGGAAATAGGGGGGGGTAATCGCGTTGTTCAAATACTGTCCGCGAGCGCTGTTGAGTCCTGCGCGGGAGATTTCACAATGATCAGCATCCAAGATTCAAATGCTCGTTGGCGAACTTTTTTGCAAGAGCAATACACTAGAGAAATTCAGGTGTTAGCGAGTAGTTGGCCAACAAACCAAGTTTTAACTATCAATTTTAGTGATATACAGGCTTGGGATCCTAACTTTGCTCAATCATTGATTGAGTACCCTAAACCAATATTGCGAGCAGCTACAGAATCGCTGAGAGCATTGTGCGCTGAAGGTGGATGGGAAATCGACCCTACTTTACGCATCATTGAGTTACCTCATGATTGTAAGAAGTCCTTGCGTGAAGTTGGTTCTGACTATATTGGTTCACTAATTTCTTCAGAAGTAGTAGTCACTAAAGTTTCGGAATTGAAACCTAGGATTTATAACGCCAGTTTTCGATGCTTCATTTGTAACAGCATTACAGAGATTCAACAAGAAAACGAATTGGAATTAATTGAACCAATCAATTGTGATGATTTGAATGGTGGTTGTGGCCGAAGTGTTGGTGGGGGTAAGGATGCCACTAAATTTGAGTTAATCCATGAAAATGTGACTTTAGTGGATAACCAATGGATAGAAATTCAAGAATTACCTGAAAACGTAACAGGTGGTGCTCAACCAGCGCGAGCAACTGTTCTAGCGGAGGCAGACTTGGCAAATGTCCTGCTCCCTGGAATGAGAGTGACTGTAAATATGGTGCCATTCATTCGCAGTGAGAAGACGCGCGGGTCAAAAACACCAATGTTTAATGTGTACTATTCATTAATGTCTGTTGAGTATGAAAACACGCCATTTAACGAGATTGAAATTTCAGAAGAAGATATAGAATTAATCAATCAAATTAGTAAACGCGAAGATTTACAGGAACTGTTAGCCAACAGTATTGCGCCCTCTATTTTTGGGGCTGGTAAATTACAGATGGTTAAGCGCTCATTAGTGATGCAATTGTTCAGCGGGGTATCAAGAAGATATTCTGATGGCACCCGAGCAAGAGGGGATATTCACATTTTACTGATGGGTGACCCAGGAGTGGCAAAAAGCCAGTTATTGACATATATGTCACAGATTTCACCGCGCGGGAAATATGCTTCTGGTGGTGGTATTTCAGGTGCTGGTTTAACTGCGGCTGCTGTTAAAGATGCTTTCAACGATGGGCGCTTCTCACTTGAGGCTGGTTTGCTTGTTCTTGCAGATTCAGGTCTTGCAGCTATTGATGAATTTGATAAAATGAATACAGATGATAGATCAAGGATGCACGAGGCTATGGAACAGCAGAAAATACACATTTCAAAAGGTGGGATTAATGCAACAATGAGAACCCGCTGTGCTGTATTGGCTGCCGCTAACCCCGAACAAGGTCGCTTCAGCAATAGGTCACAAGCAGGATATGATATTTCACCATTGTTTGAGGAAGTCAAATTACCTCCTGCCTTGATATCTCGTTTTGATATCATTTGGTTACTGCGAGACGACATTATCAAGGAGCAAGATACACAAATAGCCGAGCATATCCTCTCTAACAGGAGTACAGGTGTCAGTGAAATACTAATCGAAGAAGGTCGAGTAATGGATCCCAAGATAGTGGATGATGAGTCAGTGATGAAGAAGGGTTACAGTGGTGAAGATCAGTTGACAATTCCGACATTTAGAAAATATGTGGCTTGGGCAAAACGCACAATCCATCCAACATTAACTCCAGATGCGAAAGACCGAATTACAAATTTTTATATTGACACTAGATCTAAGTTTCACGAAGATGATAACAGCGTGCCAATTACAGCTCGTGCTTTAGAAGGATTAGTTAGATTAGCGGAGGCGAGGGCTAGGACGCGCCTCTCGCAAGAGGCTACTGATGAAGATGCAAAATATGCTATTGCATTATTCAATAATTGGAGATATGAGTTGCAGGGTGATGAGTTTGATGAGGGGTTAATATTAACTGGGCGACCAGCAAAAAAGAGGTCCGCTGAACAACATACCTTGAATGTCATCAATCAATTGTCTGGGGGTAAACGGGATTTCGATGTTTCTACCGGAGATATTCTCAATGAAATGGCTCGGCTGAATTTTGATGAACATGAAGTTGAAGATGCCCTCAAACAATTATCCATACGCAGTCAAATTTACACTCCTGGTGCTGGTCGTTGGCGCTTTGTCAACTGAACAACACAATAGATTTCTAGAATAGATGAGCCGGTTCTGCTATGAGCCATAGGCCTCTCCGGGTTATTGATGGTAAGCGGGGAGCCGGTAGGGGATATCGCTGATGCAGGGTCCTTAGACCCTGA
>CAUZNH010000041.1:0-7236 GCA_963581345.1 Candidatus Thalassarchaeaceae archaeon
TTATTCAGTAATCGAGAATTACACAAGATAAGAGACATAGCATTACCAACGGATTCATCTACTTCTCGAAAATTAGTATTATACATTCTGTCTGAGATGGGATTAGATCCTAAAACATTAGATATGGGCCCTGATTTAAAAGAAATGCTATCAAAGTGTGATGCAGCATTATTGATAGGAGACAGAGCACTTGATGAAGCCCAGAGAAATCCCGATTTAGTCAAAATGGATCTGGGACAAGAATGGCAAAAACTCACAGGATTACCAATGGTGTTTGGGGTGTTTGCTGCTCCATCTTCAGCACCCGTTGATAAATTAAAACAAGCTCATAATGACTTATTGTCTAATGCAATAAATTTTAGAGACAATCAACAAGTAAAAGACGAAGTAATTAGGGCCACTGCGACTAGAAGTGGGTTTTCAATAGAGAGAATTAATGGATACTTCAATGAAGTCACAAATATTCTATCACCAGATTCAGTAACTGGTCTAGAATTATTTCTTACAGAAGTATGTGGTCTAGAAACAGATATCGAGTGGTTAGAAGTTTAACTTGATTTCCGCCGTTTAACTTTGCGCCGTTTCTTTTTGGGCTTCTTAACCGCCTCTTTAGAGTTATCAGTTGTTTTTCGTGATTTAACTTTCTTGGATTTTGTAATCATTGATAGAGCTGCAGCCATGTCCGATACCGAGTCCTCAATTTCGGGGTCAACATCTTCATCTTTAGTTTCAGCAGCAACTTGTTCAGCAATATCTAGAATTGCCAGTTCTTCATTATGGAATTGTTGGACCTCTCCATAAGGGTCTGTGGCGTCAGGGTCATCCTTATCCCAGTAGGCACCGTGTTCTGAGTAATCCCATTCATCTCCTTCTGGTGCTTTACCTGACTGAGTAACTGAACCGGGGGCCCTCTTAACACGACGAATCGAAGGTTCATTGGAAGGACGATGAGTAGGTTGTGCACGATGGCTAGTCACTTGTTGCGGTGGTTGTATTGGTTGAGGGCGCCCAGTTGAAGAAATATTATCTAATGGTACATTCTTGCTAGATGACCTTCTTCTTGATGTTGTTATGGGTAAATTTTCTTCATCGTCTTCAAAATCGAATAACATGCTGTTCTTTCTTCGTACCACTAATATAACTACCAATCCGATCATAATAATTACGCCTAAAAGTAATAAAAAATTAGTCTCTAACCATGATAACGAGATGTCAATAATAGTTGGGTCTGGAGCTGATTTCGCTAATATCACTATAGACAATTGCGGGCTGGTGGTGTGAATTGGTGATTGGTAGTAGACAGTATCTTCTTGGTGAATTAAAGTTAATTTTAACGGTGAAGTTGGAGCAATTTGGGTAATAGTATGTAGGGGGGGTGACACCGAAGGATCAAACGACATGTTAAATGGTCTAGGAATGCTATTTGCCATAGTAATTTCAATAAACCAACGTAGTTGAATCCGCGTATTAGAATCTTGTTTAGTAGTGTCAATCAACCCTAATTTTGCATCACACCGAACTGTTGTTCCAATTATTGCAGAATTATCAAATCTTAGGGCCTCGTTCCAATCTAAACTGATTTGGTTGGCATTTGTGCCGCTACACAACATTTTCTCCATCTTAATTGCTTCACCTTGAGTTACGAGTGAACCAGGTGATAAGGATGAAGAGGCTAATACTCTTATTGGCGCGCTGATACTAGAATTAAGTTGATATGTGTCTTGAATTTTAATTATATTACCATTTATTGTTATAGAGACTTGTCTAATATAATCAGGATGGGGATGAATGTGACAGTCACTACCTTCTGTACAAGAATATTCCAAATCATCCCCTAACCCATCACCATCATCATCACCATCATAACTATCGGGAGTTCCATCACCGTCTATATCTGCACCAGGTAATCCCGAATAAGGGGCCCAAGCATCTTCCCTAAAGACAGAAATAATATCTGTATTTGTCGTGACAACAAATTCTGAGATAATTGGCGACTTCGCGAATTTTGATATTTGATGACCAAATTCAAATGAGGTTTTTATTGAAAAATCTGTCACGTCGAATATAGTCAATAGAATTTCTACAGATTTAATTAATACCCATAATTCTTCACCATTCTCAGCCCACTCTAATTGAACAGCCGTTCCGAATAGATTCTTGGTTGTGATGTACTCACCGCCAGGGATTGAGCGAACTTGAAGCAGCGAATCTGTAATCCAAGCCAGTTGGGTTCCATCGGGTGATATTAAACAATCAATAATACTGAAACCCACCTGCCAAGAAACATCTACGGTTATTGATGAACGATTCCAAAGAAATACATTCCCATCTTCACCTCCAGTAACTAGTTGTTGACCGTTAGGGGAATGGTCCAAACAGGTCACATCGGAGGCATGCTGGCCATCAAAAGTTGAAATGGAATGAGTAGAATCGTTGATAAAATATTCTGACACCCCATTATTTTCATTTGCTGATGCAAAAATATGTTGACCAGGCAAAATACTAATATCGCTTACTTTTTTACCATCCTCATTTACCCCTATCCTATCCCAAGTAGTGGTGTCATAGATAGCCATAGCCAATGTACTCATGTAGGGGCTTTCTAGTCCAACTAGAAGTGATAAATCATCCTCAGAAAATGTCAGAGATAATATCTTATTTCCAATGCTAATATCTTTGATAAAAGTTCGGTATTGAGCGTTAATGATGACAACATTTGAATGAAAAGATGCCGCAATTAAAGTACCATCATTTGAATATGTGATTTCTGAAGACCCAGATAAAGAATAAGGATTTACAATACTACCACTATATGGATAATTTTCTTCAGTTGCAGCATCAACCTCAGATATTATTGGAAGTGAGGATGTCAATACTATGACGCTGATGAAAAGACCAAGAAAAGTGGCTGCGCGTTTTCTCATCGCTACTGCGAATACGGATTCAACCAAAGAATTATCCCATTAAATGTATCATTTCCACTCATAATCTAATGAATCATTTTTTGTCCATTCTAAATAAATCAAGGGCTACTTCGCAGGATTCTGAAACAACTATACAGTCATCATTTAGATAATTAGTCAATACATTTAGTGCACGATTATCTCCAATTCCGATAATCAAAGGTCGGCCAGCCTCTGAGCGATGGCACCCATTGCTACTGCAGTTTCCAAACTGGCACCTATTCCAGTCAATTCAAATTGATCTGGACAATTATCGAGCAAATTTTGAGGTAATCCATGACGGCCGAGCCCGATGAACATGCAGATGCCCCCTTCATACCCTGCCAAATCTACAGAACCGCCCACCGGTTGATGTGTGGTGGCAATGGGATGGCCAACAGCCCCACCAAGAGCATCTTCAACCGATAGCAATTGGATGCGACCAGATGCAAGCAATGATGGTAAGTGATTCACACCTGCTGTTCCTGATTCTTTTTTCGCTTGCTGACAAAGGCCCTCAAGATCTCCAGTCGGCCAATCAATCAGAGCAATATCAAGTCCAAAACCCCAAGCGATACCTGAAGCGCGGGCCAAAGCACGAAGATATGGGGTGCCAATAGTACCATCATAGGTTCCAACTAATGCCATTGTGTGACCTCGTCTTTCCACATCTTCACTACTAGGGTGAATGGATATGACTGCAGGTGTTCGGACTGGGATTAGGCCTTCAGCACGCTCTGAATCACCGAGACGCTGAAATCCTTTTGCGAGATTTTTCCTAATTCGTATTGACGTTTTAGCATCTAATGAATCGACATGCAGTGCAGCATTCTCTAGCAATTCCCTTGCGAATTCAGCATCACCAGCCCGATCAGCCCTACCTGCTAGTGTGACAGCAAACCGTACTGATTCCTCATCATCCCCTGCTAAAGTTTGGGCCAACATAAGAACATCCTCGGAACGAGTAGCGTGACTGCACATTGTTCGAACCGTTTCAAAATCCGCGGTACTGAGTAATGGTAGTGCGAGTTGAAGTGCACTTGGCTCCAGAGTCAGGTTTTGTTGTACTGTCTGACGATGCAAATTATCGAGAAACTTGACCGCCAAATCGGGGGTGGCTTCAGTGAGCATCGGTGTGATTTCATCAATCATCTCACGATTTCCTGTGGTGACAATGGCTTTCATTATTGGTCGGGCCGCTTTGGCTTCCATACCATGATTTTCAATGGCCATGAGGAGGAGTTCGGGCAATTTTTGTACAGATACACGGTTTACTATGGATTTCAGCGCATCGACACGTGCCTCACCAGCCGGTAAACCTCCCGTCATGGTCACGATATCACCCATCAACATATTTCTGGCTCGCCCATCTGGCCAATTCCCTGCAGATTTTGCTATGATCCCAATACTCTCAGCCAATCGCCATGCGCGTTCTTCTTCAAGCATTGATTCGACAATGATTGTGATCCATTCTGCCCGACCATCTTCGTCCATGTACTCTGAACCACACAAACCACAAAGCGCTTCAGCACGGTAAACACCATCTTGCAAATCTTGTGCCGAGTCAAACAACCCGCGCGACAAGCCATTTTTTCGAGCATCGCTCAATATACTTCGGCATGTGCTCGGGTCGTGGCGATCATTCATTCCCGCCACCACGCCATTTCTCCGAACTGTTACCGCCAAATTCTGACATATTATGCACCAATGAATTCTATTGAATTAGGGTCAAAATCTTTGTTAATCATCCCAATTTCTTGGCCTTCTGTTAGGAATTTTATGACACTGTCCCTACCATCTTCGCCAAAATCAATGGTTCTAGAGTTTACATACATTTGTACAAATTTTGAATTAGTTTCTTCATCAATCCCCCTACCCCATTGTCTTGCAAATTTCAACGCTTCATCCGGGTTTGAAATAGCAATCTCAATACTTTGTTTAACCCACTCAGTAATATCTTCACACAACTCTGTGCCAAGGTTTTTTCTGACAACGTTTCCACCTAATGGAAGAGGTAGTCCGTTGTTTCTCTCATTCCACCATACACCTAAATCTAACAGAAGATTCATGCCATGAGATTTCCAAGTTAATTGCCCCTCGTGGATAATAACGCCACTATTAAATTCGCCATTTTGAATTCTAGGCATAATTTCGTCAAAGGGAACAATAACAGTCTCAACATTACCGCATGCCATTTTCAAAGCCAAATGTGCTGAGGTCTTTTGCCCTGGGATTGCAATAGGTTTTGAACAAGCTTCTTCTAAAGTCATCTCCTTAGAACTAACAAGCATAGGGCCATACCCTTCACCCATGCTTGCCCCACAATTCATCAACGAATATTTATTAGATATTTCAGGGAAAGCGTGAATACTAACTGCACTGACTTCATATTCTTCAGCAATGGCTTTCTCATTCAACGTTTCAATATCAAGTAAGACATGTTCAAATCTAAACCCAGGAGTTTCAACTAATCCAGTAGTTAATGCATGGAACATAAATGCGTCATCTGGATCGGGCGAATGCCCTACGCGTATAAGCCGGTCATCAACACTCATGTGTTGGCGCGACATCAATTTGGTTGTGAACTTTATGCTTGAATTGATTGTTATTCAAAATCACTTAATGAACAGGCTCAAAGACTGGGCGCTTCCGTCAATGTGGTAGTGGTAACATGCCTGATGTCTCAAGATTAGGAATTCATCAAGGAGAAATTGGACCAATTTGTGATTTCTGTGGGGCTAGGCTAACATTTGGCCAATCAATTCCTATTGACGATAAATTTTCATGTTTTGATTGTTATCAGTCCGAAACAGGGACCATACCTTCATCAGATGGTAAATCCGTGTCAGGATTACCAATTGAATAATCGCGTCGTTCAAGTGCCGTAGTGCTTTAGGGTCCACTGATTTAGATGGTTGAGAGTAATTGGGCCCGAGCAGCCCACCGTTTTTCAAAGTGGTATTCTCAAATAGGACCAGATGATTATTGGTTCCCCCCAAGACTGCGAACGAGAGAGTGTATGTTTCAGATGTGGTCTTCTAATATATTTGACCGCCACATCAATTTTGAGACGCCTAAAAGTGTATTGAATTACCTACACCAAAGAGCCCCGAAAAGTTGCTTCTATTCAACTGCGTATTATGGTAAGCCATTAGAGAGAAAAATGGCGGATAAAGATTGGAAAGGAGCAGATTTAATCTTTGATTTAGACGGTGACCACTTAGACCATGTTGACCCTTTTAATTTCCCTGAAATGTTAGAAATTATTCAATTACAAGCTTATAATTTATGGGAAGAATTTCTTTCTTCTGAATTTGGATTCAAAGAAGATTATCTGCATGTCACATTTTCAGGTCACAGAGGATTCCATCTCCATTATAGAGACCCAAGTATTCTAGGATTAGATAGTTCGGCAAGGCGGGAATTGGTCAATCATATTCGAGGTGAAGGGGTCGAGGTAAGCGCACTAATGAACAATAGCGGCCAGGGTGGCTGGAAGGCAAGATTAGAAGATGGGACAACCAACATTCTCACAAAATTAGATACTGCAAATCAAGATAGTAAAGAAGGAAATAAAATGGCTAAAGACCTTTGTAAAATAATAGAAGTAAGGTCCAAATCACCCAGTAGCCAAATTAAAAAGTGTGGGCCAACAAAAATGAAAAGGCTCGCTGAAAAGGTTCAACACCCGCAACGGAGAGAGACTATTCTAACCGGTAATTTCAGTGTCCTAAATCAACATGCCCATTTATTTCTTGAACTTGTGAAAGGCGATCGATCACTAATCGTTGGAAAGGCTGGCGAAACTGATGAAGCCGTTACGGTTGATATCAAAAGACAAATCCGTTGGCCTTACAGCCTAAATGGGAAATGTGGATTACAAGTTGTAACCCTACCTCTTGATCGTTTACATCCTGAAGGTTCTAATCCATTTGATGCTCTGAGTGAAGCATTGCCTCGTTTTGATGATAACACTAGGGAGTTGGAAATTATCACAGAAAGATGTGTGTTAAGATTAGGTGGTGACGAGAAAGAATTTAGTCAAGGCGATACATTGGTTGCAGAATCAAATATGGACACATTTTTGACATTAAAAGGCTGGGCAAAGCCAATTTCACGTAGCAAAACTACGTAGCGAGAGTTTTTCAAATTAAGCCAATGTTAAAGGCAGATTGTTTGTCACCAAGTATCAACAGGGTGACGGCATGGCGTTTCGCAAGAGAAAGAAGAACGACACAACCCAACCCGTAGGGTCTCTGCCATTACCACCCCCTCCTGGTGATTTACCACCCCC
>CAUZNH010000042.1:0-7102 GCA_963581345.1 Candidatus Thalassarchaeaceae archaeon
CTTTGCAGAAGTGCAACACCCCAACCATTGTTTTCCTGAGTGTCAATTAATCCAGCATCCTCAAGTGGTCCGAGTTTTGCCTCGTCACCCTTAACAGGTGAAAGATATGGCAAATTCCAAGTGATAATATCATAGGGTCCTTGGGATTCAATTAGTTGTTGATTGATAAAATTTCCACCTTCATCTAAACCACCTTCTATTGCCGTCAAGTTGACTTTGTTGTAACTGGCGTTACCAGTTGTTGCTACTATTGCCAGCGGATTCACATCACAGGTTGTGACCTCCCATCCTAGTTTGGCAAGTGCAATTGAAACGGCGCCACTTCCGCAACCAATTTCCAAGAGTTTTCGCCCATCTCCTTTGCCTAATTTGGACAGGCAGGAAAACAATAGCCCAGTATCCTCGCGCGGTGGGTAAACAGTTGCCGGCACAAGGAGTGAAAGCCCCTCCTTTTCTTTGAATGCCCACTCATGAATAGATGCCTCAGTACTCTGCAACTCGAGCTCACGTCTGATAGGGTCGTCCACAGACTTGGGGTGGAAGTGTTCTATTTGAAGGGTATTTGTAAGAATCACAAGGATACCTTTATGGAGAACAACATGGAACGGATATTTGGAGATTCCCTCTCCGACCCATGACCGAGCGGTCATTATGGACAGCGTATGCCATGCGGTAGTCTTTTGAAGGGTACCCAAGTCCGAGTGTCGTCACCAATAGCCATGGGCCTGTAGCTCAGTCAGGTGGAGCGACGGACTTTTAATCCGTTGGTCGCGGGTTCGAACCCCGTCAGGCCCGCTCCGCTAGATTGGACTCAGTCCATCGGTTTCTTGGTGATAGTGGGGTCTCGGAGTGGCAGTAAAATCATCAACTAAAAAGCGATTAATGGAGCTTGGCGTTAAAGAGGAATTAGCCCACAAGTTGGCAGACGACGCGAACATGGATACCATCAAGAAAATGAGTTCCCAAGATGTCGCTACCAAACTAAGTCTGAAAATTACTGATAATGAACTTGAAACTATCATGGACATTATCCGTGAGCAAGCTGCTTCTAAACGCCGACGACCAACTCGCCGAGTTGAGATGAAAGCCGAACTCAAGGCTTTGGAAACAAACATCCCACTTGGTGAAATGAGATTCAATGTACTAAACCACGAAATCGTACCTCTGCATGAGTTGGTTGATGAAGATAAACAGATTGAAGAACTCAGTCCATGGGATTTAATTGGTACTGATATTGATGGTAGCCCACGTCTACGAATTGAACTTCTGCCTAAGATCCTCATTACTGACCCTGCGATTCAAGCGATGAAAGAGGCGATGGAACAATCTGATGATGAGTTGCGGGCTGGTTGGCTCAATAATAGGGTGGTTAGAGTCACCCGAAGAAGTCCTTCAGCAGGTCTTCATGTGGCATACAGATTAGTGGTAGAGGGTAACTAAGGGGCGATTGATATGAGAGAGATTATTAAGACATACTTCAGAGAAAGAAGCTTGGTCAATCACCAGATTGCATCATACAATGACTGTTTACCAAAGGGGGATGGACGAGAATGCCGATTTGAGCAGATTGTCGGCAATATTCGAATTGGTACTGATGAAATCGTTGATGATGACGAGGGTGGATTGGTGAAACTCGACGTATTGGACAATGAAATTTCAGTCCGCATGAAGAACCTAACTCTCGGCCCACCGACAATCCGTGAGGCAAATGGTGCAAACAATGAGGATGCAACTCCTTTGGAGTGCCGTCTTCGAAAGTTGACCTATTCTTCGCCTATTTTCATGGACTTTACCATCCATCGTGAGGATCACCCAACTCCAATCAAGGAAGACAGAGTTCAGGTCGGTAACCTACCAGTAATGGTACGTTCGGAGAGATGTAACCTCAATCCTGGGCATATTGACCAAAACCGAAATCTAAGTCCTGAGATGAGTGAGGAAGATCGCATCCACTACATGTCACTGCTGAAGAAAAAGGGAGAGGACCCTTACGACCCAGGTGGTTACTTCATCATTAACGGGACAGAACGAGTTCTAATTTCAATGGAGGATTTGGCCCCTAACCGAGTTACTGTTGAGATGAGTAAGAGATACAGTCGAGCAACAGAAGTTGCAAAGATTTTCTCACAAAGAGACGGTGTTCGAAAGCCACTGACTGTTGAAAAGAGAAAAGATGGAATGTTGATGGTTAAAATCAGTAGTGCTGGCGCACAAGTTATCCCAGCAGTTCTACTTATGCGCGCACTTGGAATTGATTCTGATGAGGAGATTTTCGCATCTATCGCAGGTCATAAAGATGCTTTCAAGTATGTTGTAGCAAACATCAATCACGTTCGTGATTTGGATACAAAAGATGCTTATGGTGTTGAAACCAATGAAGAAGCACTTGCATGGTTAGAGAAGAAATTCGCCGCTGGTCAGCAAAAAGAATACCGTGAGCAACGTGTTAACAATCTGATGGATAAGGAACTACTGCCTCATCTTGGGGACCAGCCGGAACACCGCTTGAAGAAGGCGGTTTTCCTTGGTAGAATCGTTCGCCAAGTTTTGGAAATGGCAATTACTCAAGGTAAGCCAAATGACAAGGACCACTACGCAAACAAGCGCGTTCGTCTTGCTGGCGATTTAATCGAAGATTTATTCCGAGTCAGCATGACTCAATTAGCTCGTGACCTCAAGTACCAACTTGAACGCCACCACAACCGAAAACGCGAATTAAAAATCAACAGTTGTCTGCGACCTGATGTCCTAACTTCAAAAATCATGCACGCACTTGCTACAGGAAACTGGGTGGGTGGAAGGACTGGTGTCAGCCAACTGCTTGACCGAACTACTTTCATCTCTGCTCTATCGCATATGCGCCGTGTAACTAGCCCACTTGTTAGAAGCCAACCTCATTTCGAGGCCCGAGATCTTCACCCTACGCAATGGGGACGACTTTGCCCTAACGAAACCCCTGAGGGTCAGAACTGTGGTTTAGTGAAGAACGCAGCACAAATGATTGACGTATCTGAAGCAGTTTCTGAAGATGATGTCAAAGAATTACTCAAAGAAGCTAATGTTATTGAGCCAGAGGATTGGTCATCAGGTTCACGCGTTCACGTGAACGGTGATATCTTTGGTTTGCACAAGAACCCTCACCGCTTGGTCACTCACTTCAAGCGTCGCAGAAGAAATGGTAGGATACGCTCAGAAGTGAGCATTCGCCACGATTCAGTAAATCGTGATATCTTCATCAATACAGATAAAGGACGAATTCTCCGCCCATTATTGGTTCTTGAAAGTGGCACTCTTACCTTAGCAAAGGAGCACTTGGTTGCTCTCGCAGATCGTGAGATGAATTTCAAAGACCTCGTGAATGAGGGAGTAGTTGAGTGGGTAGACGCAGAAGAGGAAGAAGACCTTCTCGTGGCGCCACGATCTTACGACCTACCAACACTTTCCCCAAAACATCAACGCCCAATCAACCCAGCAAAGGTTACATGGACGAACCTCGGTGAATTTGATATTACAGAAGCCGAATTAGAGGCAGAAGTTCAGTTATCAAACGGTACATGGGTCACTGAGAAATTCACTTGCCCACTAAACTATTTCCAAGAGGATGTTGAAAAACTTCGTCGCAAAGAAAAGAAATCCGGAGATGTCCTAGTCTATACTCACGTTGAAATTGACCCTCAGTTGATTTTGGGTGTTTGTGCTAGCCTAGTTCCGTTCCCTGAGCATAACTCAACACCTCGTGTTACTGGTGGAACCGCGATGGTCAAGCAATCTCTTGGTCTGCCAGCGAGTAATCACCGCGTACGCCCAGACACACGAATGCACATTCTTGACTACCCACAACGATCCATTGTGCAAACTCAATCTATGGAATCGACAAACTTCGTGGCTCGTCCAGGTGGTCAGAATTACATCGTTGCAATTCTAAGTCATCATGGCTATAATATGCAAGACGCAGTCATCATTAATCGCGCATCAATTGAGAGAGCCCTCGGTCGTTCAAGTTTTGTTCGAACATACAATGCTGAGCGTAAGAGATTCCCCGGAGGCCAAGAAGAGGAGATTCAAATCCCAGGTGCTGGACAAGATGAAGTGAAAGGACGTAAGGATAGTAAAGAGTACGCTCACCTAGAGTACGACGGATTACCTCACCCTGAGACTATGCTTTCTGGAAAGAGAGATGATGATCCTGCTGTGTTGGTAGGAAAAACAAGTCCACCAAGATTCCTTGAAGAAGGACACGGTGCCTTCATGATGGGACAATATCGTCAAGAATCAAGCATGCATGTAAGGCATGGTGAGAGTGGTCATGTTGACCATTTGTTCGTAACTGAGAGTTTAGATGCTGGCCGATTAGTCAGAATAGTTCTACGCCAACACCGCATACCGGAATTAGGTGACAAATTTTCATCTAGACACGGTCAGAAAGGTGTTGTTGGACGTTTGGTTGATCAAGAAGACATGCCATTCACTGTTGATGGAGTAGTGCCTGATCTAATTATCAACCCTCACGCAATTCCTAGCCGTATGACAGTTGCTCACATTCTAGAAATGATTGGTGGTAAAGTAGGAGCCATGGAAAGCAGATTTATCGATGCATCGGCATTCTCAGGTGAAAAAGAAACAGCTCTCAGAGAAGGTTTGCTACGTAACGGATTCCAGCACACAGGAAGAGAACGCATGGTAAACGGAGAAACAGGTGACGAGTATCCATCCAACATCTTCGTTGGTTGTATCTATTATCAGAAGCTTCACCACATGGTTAGCAGTAAAATTCACGCACGTAGCCGTGGTAGAGTTCAAATTCTAACTCGACAGCCTACTGAAGGGCGCGCCCGACAAGGTGGGCTACGATTTGGAGAGATGGAAAGAGACTGTCTTATTGCACACGGTGCTTCAATGGTCATCAAAGACAGATTACTTGACGAATCTGACGGTGTTACTTTGCCAGTTTGTGCCGAGAGCGGACACGTTGCTTACTGGGATAATCGCCGGCGCTGCTATGTCAGCCCAATACATGGAGAGAGTGCAGAAGTTCACTTGGTTGAGACCTCGTACGCATTCAAATTGTTACTAGATGAAATGAAATCACTTGGAGTCGCTATGCGACTTCAATTGGAGGACAGGAAGTGATTTGAATGGCTAAAAAACTAGACGCATCAAAGATTCCAAAGCGCATTGCTTCAATCAAATTCGGCTTAATGGCTCCCAACGAAATCCGTCGGCTTAGCGCAGTAGAAGTCAAGACTGCTGATACCTACAAAGATGATGGCCACGCATACCATCAAGGTCTAATGGATCCACAAATGGGTGTAATTGAGCAAGGTATTCGCTGTGAAACATGTGGTAATAAACACGACGAATGTCCAAGCCACTTTGGCCATATTCAGCTTGAATTACCTGTAATTCATACTGGATTCACCCCCCTCATCAAGACAGCACTGAAAACCACTTGCAACAAGTGCTACCGTGTTCTTCTTCACGAGACCCCAGGAACTCACCCAGTTGATAGTGAACTTTCAGAGCAAGATTACTATCGAAATAGGGTTTTGGATATTATCCAAAAACACGGCCCAGGTTCTCCCGAATTGAAGAAAATTATCAAGGATGTTGAGAAATTATGTTGTGGTAAAAAGCGAATGGTTTGCATGCACTGTGGTAGCGAACAAGGAAAAGTTCTACTTGAGAAGCCGACCACTTTCAAAGAAAAGAAAGAGGACAAGAGTGAGCACAAACTGAATGCTAGAGATATTCGTGAATGGCTTGAAGGAATTCCCTCGGATGACCTCATTTACATCGGTATGGACAAGGGAGTTAACCGCCCTGAGTGGGTAGTAATGAGAGTTCTACCAGTTCCACCAATTACCGTCCGACCATCTATTACTCTTGAGAGTGGGGACCGTTCAGAAGACGACCTAACTCACAAACTTGTAGATGTGTTGAGAATCAATCAACGTTTGCGAGAAAACCGCGATCAAGGTGCGCCACAACTAATCGTCGAAGATCTTTGGGAACTTCTCCAATATCACATTACAACCTACTTTGACAACCAAACTAGTGGTGTGCCACCAGCACGACACCGAAGTGGGCGACCACTCAAGACACTCACACAGAGACTGAAAGGTAAGGAAGGAAGATTCCGCAGCAACCTTTCAGGTAAACGTGTTAACTTCTGTGCACGTTCAGTGATTTCACCAGATCCATACCTAGGTATCAACGAAGTCGGTGTGCCAGAGATGTCCGCTAAGGATTTGACCGTACCAATTCGTGTTACCAAGCGTAACCGCGAGCAACTGCGTGAGATGATTTTGCGCGGGCCAGATAATCACCCCGGTGTGAATTATATTGTGCGCGGTGACACTCACCGTGTGAGAATCACTGATAGAACCAAGTTTATCTGGTCTGGTTTCCGTTGTATGAATCCAACTTGTGACGGTGGTGATCCTGAACGCGAGGAGCCATACGAAGGCATGGCTCCAGAACTAAACGAAGTGCTAAGGGCACCTAATTTCCTACCAGGTCTGGTCATAAAGAAGGAGAATCGTCGTACTATTGAAGGGTTACAAGAGAACTGGGTAGCTGACCTAGAATCAACAATATGCAATTTGCGTGGGGAAGATGAAAATGGAAATCAACTCCCTGAAGATGAACCTCGTGCTATCATCCACAATCGCTGGAGGTGGGAGCAAGAGCAAACTGAAGACACAAAATATCCAGAGCACTTGGATGTTATTTGCCCACACTGTGGTTCACCATGGGATGACGATGATGAAGAAAGAACTCAGGTAGAGGACCGACTAGCGACCATTGATTTGGATGGTAGCCCCAAGCCAGGAATGGTAGTTGAGCGCCATTTGATTAACGGAGATGTAGTGATTTTCAACCGACAACCATCTTTGCATCGAATGTCAATGATGGTTCACGAAGTCAGAGTAATGCAAGGTAAAACATTCCGTTTCAATCTGTCAGTTTGTACACCGTACAACGCTGATTTCGATGGTGATGAAATGAATCTACACATTATTCAGTCCGAAGAGGCTCGTGCTGAAGCTAAGGTATTGATGCGTGTGCAAGAGAATATTCTCAGTCCACGATATGGTGGCGC
>CAUZNH010000043.1:0-7042 GCA_963581345.1 Candidatus Thalassarchaeaceae archaeon
GATGAGACAAACCCAACTGATGGCAGCCCTGAAATTTTTGATAATGAATGGGTTGGTGGTGGAGATTTATTGCTTATTTCAGGTGATGTTAGATTCCTCAATGAGTTGAGTTATCCATTACCACAAGATGTGCAAATTGAATTAATCAATATCACTGGAAATGGGACCGTTGATAGCAGTGGTGCATTCTCAATCAATAGTCAAGCACCAAGCGAAAATCGCTATGGTGGATTTACCATTGAAGCGGTTATCACAGGACCACTTGATGCAACTCCTGCTGGAACAAGTATTCTCACATTCAGGTTAGATAATACCATGCCTGGAATGGTACTTAATGCCCCCATTCTTTCAAGGATGATCCCTAGTAATAACCAATTATTCAACATTTCAATCGCAGAATCCACTGACGCCAGCGGCATTGCTGAAGGAACTCTTCAACTACGCTGGTGGGTTGAATCTCTTCACGATGATAATCAAAATGGAATTCCGGAAGTAGAAGAGTATCGGGCTAGGCCACTAGTACGACAAGGGACTTCCGAACATTTCCACGCCACTTACGAAGACCTTCAAAACGTTCAGGGTGAACAAGTCTCACTCTTTGTCGAAGGGAAAGATAATGCAGGAAATCTACTAAATGGTGGAGGAGCAGGAATTGACAATGACTTGCATCACTACATATCTTTAGTACCCGAACCCACAACCCTGACATCTGCAACTCTTGAATTCCCAGCAGGAATTGTGATTGTACCATCTTACGAGGGTTGGTTTAACCTCACCTTAAATGATGTCAATGGTGGCGAAGATATTGAAAACATAGTTATTGACATGGGCCAAGGAATTGAGTTTACTTGGCAACGAGGTGGGACCATTACGTCAAATAACGATGAAGTATTAGTTGAAGGTGCATTCTTTGAGAGTGACGGGAATGTGGTATTTTTAAATCTCTCATTCATGGTGACTCCACTTTTTAATCCGGCAGAATCACAGGGTGAGTTTTTGATTTACATAACTGACACATCGGGATTGAATTCAATTCCAACATCCCTTGATTGGGAATTTAATACAGATATCATGCTAACAGATTTTGGGATTTTTATCAATGACTCCTCAAATATTCAACTTCAAGACGATGATTATTTAAAATTAGAAGAAGATTTACTAATTGTAGGGAGAGTTCGTTACTCAGTAATTGACTTACCTCCACAAGCCGATTCATTTCAGGTAAAAATTGAGGTGCCACTTGATTTACCTCTTGCAGTTAATCCGGCTCTTGATGGGACCTTTTTTGGCGAAATGAACGCTCATGGTAGTGGGATATTTCGCGTTTCTCTAGAAATACTTGGAGGTAACGGAATTGTTACGCCAACCAATTCTTCCCTCAGATTACAGATTGATGACCAAGCCCCTTTAATCGTGGGCTCAAAACCTAATTTCATATCAGCAAATTCTACCAATTTATCCTTACAATTTGACATTCAAGAACAGGACTCAGGGATTTCACAGGGAGATATCCTAGTAACCTGTAAAGTCATCAGGGCCTTCCAAGCAGTCGGTATAGAAATACACGGCATTGCACTCATACAAAGCGCTGGAGTGATATCCCGTCATATCGCAAATATGACGTCATTACCTCTGCAAGAGGACGATTCACTTGACTGCTGGTTGACTTTGGAAGATATAGCTGGTAATCAGTTGACTGGGGCCGGTTCATCACAAAACTGGCCAATCAGTTTCTCTGTTATTGAATTGAGGCCAGACCTTCACTCCAGTGATATTTCCTTATTTCCCGAAACACCAATCTACGGCAAAGAAACCTTAGTGAACATAACTATAGTCAATCTAGGTAATTACACGTATCAACCATTTTTTGTTTCTCTTGAAACCTTAATTCAGCACGAAGAGGAACTGCAGGGCTCGGAAATTAGTATGCAAGAAATAAGATTCTTAGAAGGTGAAACAACCACAATTATTTCATTTATTTGGGTTCCAGAGTGGCATGGTCAACTTGATTTAATTGTAACACTTGACACAACGAATTTGATCACTGAACGTAACGAAACAAATACCCAAAATTGGACCGTCTCTGTAGAAGAAACCTCAGCTGAGAAAGGGTTCTTCATTTCACAATCTATGCTTGCTTTAGGTGGACTTAGTATCATGATTTTCTTCTCGGTCGCAATGTTCCTTGCTATGAGAGCAAAACGTGAAGAGGATACTGAAGGAGAATGGGAAGAGGTTACTTATGACGGGGCTCCTGACCAGCAAATGAAGGGAAAGTATGAGGACGATGGCCACGAATATATCCAATGGCCAACGGGAAGTGAAGAGTGGTGGTATCGCAATAATTCCGAATCTCAATGGGCTCCTTGGGAAAAAGACTGAATTTATTTCCAAAATTAAATTGAGGTAGATGAATATGGCCAAGCAAGAGCCTACAAACCGACTGTCAGAATGTACTTCTCCTTACCTTCTCCAACATGCATCAAATCCAGTTGCATGGCAACCTTGGGATGATACTGCAATTGAATTGGCTCGTAAATTGGATCGGCCATTGCTGGTCTCAATCGGCTATGCAGCATGCCACTGGTGTCATGTGATGGAGCATGAATCATTTGATGATGAGGAAACTGCCGCCTTGATGAATGAAAAATTAGTTTGCATTAAGGTCGATAGGGAGGAGCGCCCCGATGTTGATGCTCTTTACATGGCTGCTTGCCAAGTGATGACTGGTCAAGGAGGATGGCCTCTCAATGCATTTCTTGACCCACACACACTGAAACCATTCTTTGCTGGTACTTACTTCCCGCCTAAACAAGGCCATGGAAGACCGTCGTGGCCTCAGTTAGTTATCGCCATGAGTGACGCGTGGAGTGGGCAACGAGAAGATCTAGTCAATAACTCAGATGTGATAATCGAGCACATCAATAAAATGGCAGCCAACTCAAGTAGTGGTGAAGTTGACCTAAAAGAACTAATGGAGGTGGTGACCGAAGGTTCAGTACAACATTCATTGAAATTATTTGATACCATAAATGGTGGCTTCGGGGGTGCACCAAAATTCCCTCACCCAATGGAACTTGAGGCTTTACTAAGATACGGTTCGGATGAATCTAGAAAAGCCGTTGAAGTATCACTGCGTTATATGGCTGGGAGAGGCCTATTTGACCATCTTGGTGGCGGTTGGCACCGATACTGTGTTGACAGCGCTTGGGCAGTACCACACTTTGAGAAAATGCTGTATGATAATGCACTCCTCTTACCTATCCACACCCGCGCATTACGAGATGGAGTCGGTGACCAATCAGTTCATCAAAGGGTTATCCAATTAACTCTTGAATGGCTAAAACGTGAGATGCTTGACCCTAACGGCGGCGTGTGGTCTACTCTAGATGCAGACTCAGATGATGGTACTGGACACAAAGAGGAAGGCGCATTCTATGTCTGGACTCCAGAACAGGTTGAATCAGCCCTAGGGGTGCAAGATGGTGAACTAGCTTGCTCTCGCTGGACAATTACGAAGGAGGGGAACTTTGAGAATAGTGGAAGCAGTGTATTAGCACTTTCAGATGTCGAGGAACTTAGTGATGAGAAAGAAGACGAAATACGTCTTACTTTACTAAAAAACCGTGCAGAACGCGCTCGACCAGGCACCGATGACAAAGTTTTGACATCTTGGAACGGCATGCTACTTGTCGCACTTACCGAACTTGAAAGCGATTTAGCCAGTGAAATCGGCGAACATACTGTTCAAGGGCTCCTTGAACGCTCTACCAATGAAGATGGTTCAGTCTTACGAACTTGGCGTGGTGAAACAGATGGGGGCCCCGGTTTTTTGGATGACTATGCATGGGCCGCGCTCGGCTTGCTAAATTGGGGAATCGCAACTGATAACAAAACCTGTATCAAAAGGGCACTATCAATAACCAAGCGATTATTGAAAGAATTCTCGGATACAGATGGTGGATTCTGGCTATCAACCTCCAATCATGGTGAATTACCAATCCGCCAACGCTGTGAAACGGACTCTGCTGTCCCTGGTTCAACTTCTATTGTTGTACGTCTTATCTCAAACCTGCTTGGGATATGGCCTGCCCACGAAGAAGCAGACTCATGGCGTACTTATGCTATGGATTCTATCTCTAATCTTAGTGAAGGACTCAAGCAGCGCGGCCCAGCATATTGGTCTCTTCTCAATGCTTCACAAGACCTGTTTAGACCATGGGCTGTGTGGCATATTCACCATGACGGCACTGAACCAGAGGAATTGAGGAAACTGCGTAGAACTGCAAGTGACGGCCAACTTGTCATATCAACACAGAGTTCTAGCGATGGCAAAGACAGAGGCGATGCACCATGGATGGCTTGGCTGTGTGAAGGTATGTCCTGTAAACCCCCAATCACAGAATCTTCTGATTTATTCTGGTAATTCATTCATAATGTGATATGACCAATCATCATTTCACTTTCAGTTATGTGACCGAACTCGTCAAGAACCTCCGCCGTGTGAATCAGGTTAGATGAAGAAATTCCATGCGGTTGTTCTAGCAGCGGGCGCTAGTGAGCGCCTAGGCCAGCCAAAACCAATGATACCAGTCAAACTTGGTAATCGTGAGGTCCCACTTGTGAAGTGGATTGTTGAGCGATTAGAACTAAGTGGAATCATACCAATTGTAGTCACCAATCAAGAATTACTGATTGATGTCACCTTTGCAATTCCGGGGCGAACTGTAGTGCTGAATCCTGCCCCGGAAAAAGGTAGGACTGGTACAATCCAGTGCGGCCTTGCAAGCATCGTATCGAATATCAAGAGCAAGAGGGGGATGCAAGTATTGATAGCACCAGTTGACCGACCTGGATTCTCCAATTCAACCCTTGATATTCTGCGCCACACTGAACACTGTGCTTGCCCTGCTAAGGATGGACGCGGTGCTCATCCAGTTATAATCACCGAAAAAGAAGTTGAGAAAATCTTGCAGTCCACACCTGAAACACCACTTCGTGAAATTATTGCGCCAATGAAAATCAACGTTACTGACAAATTTCTTCATCTAAATGTTGACACACCAGATGATTTAGAACAATTACAACAAGCAGCAGATGAATTGTAATACGAATTAACCAAAGAGTACCTTTTGAATCAGAAATTGATTCCAACCATCATTAGGACGACGCCGACGATGATTGCAGGGATGGTGGTATGAACTGTTGCCCAAAGGCTTGCAGCCTTGTGGCGAACCAACAACGGGAACAATGCATCTCCATCCTGACTGATGGCGTTGGCGGCCAATGCAGGGAATGAGATGACGTCCTTGGTGTAGGCGGTGATGGCGATAATTTGGGGGCCACATCCAGGAATCAAACCGATGGTTGCGGCGATGATGACAGCAACAAAACCGTCGCCGTATTGGGCTAAATCTTCTTCAGCCAATCCACTGAACAGCATCATGAATGCAAAGGCGAGATAGGCGATCATGACCCAGAAGGTGACGAAGGCTGTCTCACTGGCCGCATGTACCATGGTTTCGCGCATCGAGTGGAGTTTGTCACCAATGGTCGCTTCAGTATCATCTGCAAACCAATTCTTTTGCGCGATATACAAGATGATAGACAGTGTGGACCCGAGTAATCCAATCCATGTGATGAAGCCATTCAGCGTCAGAGGATTATATGCCAATTCAAGACTGAAATCGGCATCTTGTCCCGTCCAAACGAGTAAGAGAATCGCAAAAATCAGACCCAGTGCGGTGACGGCCCACCACAGCACGTAGCCCTGGTGGAGAATCTTGTATCCAAGTCCTTCAGGGACCTCACGTGAAAGTTCATCCAGCGGAGAAACCACGTCCCCTATGGGGTGAGGCTCTTCATCACCAAATGTCGGCCCGTATCGTCCGATTGGATTTCGGGGTGTCGTCCCAGTCAGGTCAACGAGGTAGCCCCAGGATACACCTACACAGAAGGATAAGGCGTGGACAGCCAACATGGGTGCAATGAAACGAGAATCTATCACAGCGGCACCAATCAAGACGAAGGCAGAATCACCCAGTGTGGCAATCAAGGTCGCAACTACGGTCCCGTAGGTAACATACCCACGAGCATACATCGGCATCATCACAATGGCTCCACCACAGCCAGGCGTCAATCCCATCAATGCACCGATGACTGGTTGTAGTTTCTTCCGTTCCCGAATATACTCAACGAATCGACCACTGGTTACATATTGGAGCCAACTGAATAACAGAACCATGACTGCGACAAATACGGTCACCGCCAGAAAGGCGTCACGCATGCTGGTGACAACGATCTCAAGGATATCTCCGACTGTAGCCATACTATCAATCTCTCCGATAAGACATAGGTTGAAGAAGATTCTCAAAAATTTTGTCCCTCCCAAATTCAAAGGGGAGGAACGCCTTCGCAAGTCTCGTGACCCACACGGTACTGGACTGGACCACCGCCCAACTGGCCAATGGCAGGCGCGTTGCAGTGGCTACTGTGCTCTCTTCTGGCGGTTCTGTCCCAAGGAAACCTGGCGCCCGACTTGCGCTCTCAGACCTTGGTGAACTGTGTGGTACTGTAGGTGGCGGCGGCCTAGAACTAACAACCAGCGAAAAACTCTCCACTCTGCTTGAGGAGAAGAATGGTGAACAGGGTGGATTTGTTGAGACTTTCCAACTCCATACAGAGGCAAAAGGTCATGCGGGAACACCTCTCAACAGCCTTTGTGGAGGGCGAGTAACGCTCTCCTTTGAGGTGATTCAACCGATGCCACACATCCTTCTTTGCGGTGGCGGTCATTGTGGCGAGGCTATTGCCAACGCATGTGAATTACTTGACTGGAAATATTCAGTGTTTGACGTAAGGAATGAATATACTGATCAGAAAATCTACCCCAATGCAGTCGGACTTCACAACTCATCAGCATCTAATTTCTTGACTGGAAAAGGTGCTTCTGAGTTAGCACAATATTCTGATATCCTGTTGCTTGGCCACGAATGGTCTGTTGATGAAGAATTGTTGACTGGGATGCTTTTGTCTCAACAAG